>CAZFXH010000187.1:0-7005 GCA_964522905.1 uncultured Anaerolineaceae bacterium | reverse complement strand
ACCTGGCCGGCGTCCCACTCGCTGACCCAGATCCGGCCGCGCGAGTCCGACCAGACGCGCCGGGCTCCCTGGTCCGCGGTCGGCGGCTCGACGACGGTGGCCGCGCCCGTCTCCGTGTCGACCCTCGCGATGTGGCTGCTGGCCAGCGAGGCGTACCAGATCTCGCCGCCGGGGGTGGCCGTGATGCCGTACGGGCCGCGCCCCTCCGGGTCGTCGAACACGGAGATCTCCCCGGTCGCCGGTCGGAGGACCCCGTAGACGCCGGCCTGGCCGGTGAACCACAAAGCGCCCGAGGCGTCGAACGCGGCAGTGTTGAGGTTGGCTTTCGGTCGATCGGCTGGCAGGTCGAAGGCGCGGACTTCGTCGGTCTCCCCGTCGACGCGGACGATGGCGTCGAGGCCGCTGTCGGTGATCCATGCCGCGCCGTCGGGGCCGGTGATGACGCCGTGGGGCGCGGAACCAGCACCGAGCGGGATCTCGCGGATGTCCCCCGTCGCCGGATCGAGGTGACCGAGGACACCCTTGTGCTGCCCCGTGTACCAGACGCCTCCGTCGGCGGCCGGCGCGACGTCGTGCGGATGGGAACCGGCCGGGACGTCGAACTCGCGGACGTCGAGCGCGACCGGATCGGACGCGGAGCGTGACGGCTCGGCGGTCGCACCCGACGCGGGGCTGGGTGAGACGGCCACGCCCCTCGACGCCGGTGCCGACGCTGTGCCGGCCGGCGTGCTCGGCGTACCCGCGGGCAAGGCGCATCCAGCCAGGAGCAATGCCCCGACAGCCAGCGCCCAGCCGACCGGAGGCGCCGGGCGTGGCGGCCGTGCCGCGGGGAGTCTCGGCATGGACCGAAGTGTGCCCCGATGCCGCTCGAGTCGTCCAGACCGGGGACCGGAGGGTGGTAGCATCCCCGCCATGCCTGTCGTGATGGGCGAGGACGGCAACACGGCCCGCACTCCGCCCGTGGGCTTCGACACGGCTCCGACCCGCAGCAAGCCGGTCGAGCGGACCGATCGCCCGATGATCGATATCCGGGACGTACACAAGTACTTCGGGTCCCTGCACGTCCTCAAGGGCGTCTCGATGGCCGTCGACCGCGCCGAAGTCGTCGTCGTCATCGGGCCGTCCGGGTCAGGCAAGTCCACGCTGCTTCGCTGCGTGAACCGGCTCGAGACGGTGGACCGCGGGGAGGTCGTCGTCGACGGTCAGTCCCTGAGCGCGCCCGGTCTCGACGTCAATGGCGTTCGAACGGAGATCGGTGTCGTCTTCCAGTCGTTCAATCTATTTCCGCACCTCTCCGTGCTTCGAAACCTCACTCTCGCGCCCATGCAGGTTCGCAAGCTCGATCGCTCGGCGGCCGAGCAGCGCGCCCGAGCGCTGCTCGACAAGGTCGGCATCCCGGACAAGGCAGAGGCTCGTCCAACGCAGCTCTCCGGTGGACAACAGCAGCGCGTCGCCATCGCCCGGGCGCTGTGCATGGAACCCAAGATCATGCTCTTTGACGAGCCCACCTCGGCACTCGATCCGGAGATGATCAAGGAGGTCCTCGATGTCATGAAGGCGCTCGCCCTTGAAGGGATGACGATGATGGTCGTGAGCCACGAGATGGGCTTCGCCAGGGAGGTCGCCGACCGGGTCATCTTCATGGACGAGGGTGAGATCGTGGAGGAAGGGACCCCGGAGCACTTCTTCACTGCCCCGGAGCATGAACGCACCAAGCGCTTCCTGGATACGATCCTTCGGCACTGAAGCCACAATTCGAGGAGGAGAGACATGCGCAAGATCCTCGCCACTCTGATGGCGGCGGCGTTCGCCATCGCTGCCTGTACCACTGGCGGCGGCACAACCGCGACCGGCGGGGCGGCCCAGAGCTTCACCGCCGATTCCACGATGGGCAAGATCAAGGCCGCGGGCAAGCTTGTATGCGGCACCAAGTTCGATGTCATCGCGTTCGGGTTCAAGAATCCGACGTCGAACGAGGTCGAAGGCTTCGACGCCGACCTGTGCCGCGAGATCGCCGCGGCGCTCGGGGTACCTCCCGAGTTCGTCGAGGCCGTCAGCGCCAACCGGCTGCCGTTCCTCAAGGAGGACAAGGTCGACATCGTCATCAGCACGATGACGAGGAACGAGGAGCGCCTCCTGGAGATCGACTTCAGCAAGATCTACTACGTCGCGGGCCAGAAGATCCTTGTCAAGAGCGACAGCCCGCATCAGTCGGTCGAGGATCTGGCCGGCGCGAACGTCAAGGTCTGCTCGGGCGAGGGTTCGACCTCGGAGAAGAACCTCCAGGACAACGGTGTCGCCCAGGCCAACCTGGTGCTGTTCAAGACGTACGGCGAGGCGGGGCAGGCCCTCGTCGACGGCCGCTGTGAGGCCGTCTCCACAGACGACTCGATCCTGTTCGGCCTGGCAGCCCAGAACGACGGCCTCGAAGTCCGAGGTGATGCGTTCACCGACGAGCCGCTCGGCATCGGCGTCAAGAAGGGCAAGGACGATCTCGTCCAGTTCATCAACGGCGTCCTCGACGCGATGGCCGCCGACGGCCGCTGGAAGGCGCTGTACGACAAGAACATCAAGCCGTATTCGGGCGCGGAGGCACCGACGCCACCTCTCGACCAGTAGTGTCCTGACCGTTGGCGTAAGCGGGCGGCCTGTCCTCCAGGCCGCCCGCGGTCGACTGTCATGCTCGAGCTCTCGCCGGCCCTCGCCGAGTACAGCGACTTCTTCTTCGAGGGTTTCCGGAACACGCTGATCCTGGCGGTCGGCGGGATGATCGGCGCCCTCGTCATCGGTGTCATCGGCGCAAGTCTTCGGGTCTGGGGCGGCCCATTCCTGTCGCCCGTCGGAACCGCCTACGTCGAGTTCTTCCGGAATACCCCGCTGCTCGTGCAGCTGAGCTTCGCGGCCGTGCTCTTCGCCCCGCTCAACCTCAACATCACGGCCAATCCGATCGTGGTCGGGATCCTGGGGCTGGCCATCTACACGGGCTCCTATGTGACGGAAGCCATCCGCTCGGGCATCTTGTCCGTCGATGCCCGCCAGCTAGAGGCGGCGCGCTCGCTCGGGTTGAGCCAGGTCTCCACGCTGCGGTTCGTCGTCCTTCCGCAAGCGATCCGGACCGTCATCCCGCCACTGGGGAACATCGCGATCGCGCTCACGAAGAACACGGCCATCGTTGGTGCGATCGCGGCCAACGAGCTGCTAAAGGTCGCCGGAGTGATCGAGACGCGCACGGCGAGCTTCGACGGGTACATCGCCGCGCTCATCGCGTTCTGGTGTCTGACGATCCCGCTCGCGTTCGTCGTGAGCCGGATCGAGCGGCGCTTGAAGTTCGCCCGATGACGACGGTACGGATCGGCCGGCTCACCTTGGGACAGACGGCGATCGGCCGCCTCGTGGTGGTCACCGTGGCCGCGGCGCTGATCACGGCCGGCGTCCTGAGCGGGGCGCTCCCAGCCCGACGCTGGGAGCCCTTCTTCCAGGCCACGACCTGGACCTTCCTGGGTGAAGGGCTGATCGTCACCCTGGTGGTCGGGGGCATCGCGCTCATCGGCAGCCTCGCGATCTCCGTGCCGCTCGGGATGGCGCGCACGGAGCTTCGCGGGCCACTCGGCTGGCTGGTCACTTCCTGGATCGAGCTGGTGCGCGCAACGCCGATCCTGGCCATCCTCGTGATCGTGTTCCTGGGCGTCCCGCGGCTTGGGTTGCAACTGGAAGCGCTCCAGGCGGCGACCGTCGGGCTGATCATCTACAACTCGGCGGTCCTGGCCGAGATCGTCCGGGCCGGAATCGCCTCCATCCCGAAGGGCGAGGTCGAGGCCGCTCGTTCCCTTGGCCTCGGCTACACGTCGACGATGCGGTTCGTCGTCCTGCCACAGGCCGTGGCACGGATGACACCGGCCATCGTGTCCCAGCTCATCACGCTGATCAAGGACACGTCACTTGCCTTCATCCTCGGCGCGCAGGAGTTGGTGGGCTACGGCCGCTCGTTCTTCAACTTCTATGGCAACAGCATGGAGACGTACGTCGTCATCGCCGTCATCTTCTTCCTGATCTGCTACCCACTGTCGCGCCTGTCCCGGCGTCTCGAGGCACGGCAGCCGACGACCGAGCGGGTCGTGGTGACAGGTGAGCCCGATCAGCTGGCCAGCGCGACACGGTAGTCAGGCGGCATTCCGCACCTTGCCCGCGGCGAGCATGTACACGGCCGCCTCCTCGACGCCATCCACCCCGAGCATCTCGTTGATCGCGTCGTCCATGAACGCTCCGATGCCGCAGGCCCCGAGTCCCATGGATGTGGCAGCGAGGTACGCGTTCTCGCCCAGGTGTCCCGCCTCCAGCAACCCGTATCGGTAACTGCGGTCCTGGTATTTCGGTCGCATGCGCTGGAGGATCATCGTGACGAAAAGCACGACCCCGCACTCCCCCAGGAACTCCTGGGCGATCCCCTGTTCGACGACAGGCGCCCGAAAGTCACCGGCACGGACCTGCTCCAGCGCGTGCTCGCGGTACGCGTAGTGGTAGACGCCGGGCTCGATGCCCTCGACGTTATGGACCACCGGGTACAGCTCGATCGGATAGAGCGCGCCCGACGACGGCGCCGCACGCCGGGCGTTGCCGTGCAGACCGGCAGTGATGCCACCGGTCAGGAAGAGCAGCCGCGACAGCTCCTCGATCGTCATCGGGGTCGGCGCGTACGCGCGCGTCGAGCGCCGCGTCACGATCGCTCGCGCGGTCGCGAGACCCGTGTCGAGGCTGCCATCGAGCGCCAACGGCGGCAGGGCGAGCGTCCGCGCGCCAGGGTAGGACTTGTACAGCTCGACCGGCTGGCCCCAGTTCGAGACGGACCCGAACGCGTCCAGGAGGCCAGGCTTGCTCCACTGGTGGTAGATGACGCCGACGTCGGACCCGGCTTCGATGGGCGGCGCCGATCGCAGGCCTCGGCCCAGGATCGTTCCACCGACCGCTCCGATCGAGAGCCCGAGCAGGCCCCGGCGCGAGACGAGGGCTCGGCCGAGCCAGGTCGCTGGTCGGGCCGGCTCGGGCTCGCGCTCATCTTCTGTCGGACGCTTCGGGGCGACGACCGGGCGGTCACCCACGCCACGTGATGCGGCGGCGCGCAGCGAGCGCCACCGGAACCGGGCATAACCGACCAGGCGCTCGCGATTGAGCCACACGTGGGCGATCCCGAACGCACCCATCACGTAGCCCGAGACGGTGTGATACCAGAAGTCGTTGAGGTCCCAGAGGTCGGCGACGATCCCGGTCACAGCCGTGACGAGGGCGCTCGCCAGGAGTCCGACACTGGTCAGGAAGTCGAGATCGCGGACGATTCTGATCATGGCGTGCCACCGCTGGGCGGGACGTCGCGACCACCCCTCGCGGGCCGTCGCGGTCCCGCTCGCCAGATTCTAGCCCAGGACGTCAGGTTTCAAGGAGGCGTACCAGTTCGATCTGACCAGGAACCCGCCGAAGCTGGAGTCCGTGGATGCGATCTGAGCAGGTCGCGTGGCGGGCACGAGCGGCCGCCCGCGCATCGATCTGGACGCCCTGGTCACGGCGAACCAAGCGCGAAACGCTGCGCAGGGACCCGGAATCGCGGAATCTGTGTGGTAAAGTGGGCTATCGCCGCACTGCGTGGCGATGCTCCGCGTGGTCGACCCCCTTCTCGAACGGGCCGTGCGTCTTCTGTCCCTGGTTCGGGAAGTGTTGGAGGTCCTCATGGCCACCGGTACCATCAAGAAGGTCGTCGCCGATCGCGGCTTCGGCTTCATCTCCGCCGAGGATGAGAAGGAATATTTCTTCCATCGCGGTGGACTCGACACCTCGCTCGATTTCGACCGCCTCGTCGGCGGCGAGCCCGTCGTCTTTGACGTCGAGCAGAGCCCCAAGGGCCCGCGCGCCAACAACGTGCGCTCCGCCTAGCCCGCATCGAGCGGCCCGCCCATCGGACGGGCCGCTCCATCGGACCCTCGGAACAGCGGCCACCACCCCTCCAGGGCTGGCCGCTGAACCATCTTTCGCACATCCGGCTCATGGAGCGCCAGTCCACGTGGGACCGGCGCGGTCGGACCGAGAGGATCTACGTCATCGCACGGACTGCCTTCATCTCCAGTTACCCCCCGCGTCGCTGCGGGATCGCCACGTTCACGCGCGACCTGGCGGCTGCGACGGGTGACCGTGAGATCGCCGTCGTGCTCCCGCCCGGTCGAGGGACACCCTTCCCGCTCGAGGTCCACCACCGGATCCGGCGCGACGAGCGTGCCGACTACGCCGCCACCGGGCTCGCGCTCGGAGCCTGCGTGGAAGCCGCATCCATCCAGTTCGACTACGACACCTGGGGTGGCGACGACGGCGAGTACGTCTTCGACCTCGTACAGGCGCTCGACATCCCGGCCGTCGCGACCTTGCACGCGATCCCGCGGACACCGACTCCCCGACAGCGCACTGTCCTCGCTGACCTGATCGCCAGCGTCGACGCGACGGTCGTGATGTCCAACTCCGCCGCCGCGCTGCTCACGAAGGGCTACGGCGCCGACCCGCAGCGACTGAACGTGATCCCCCACGGCGTCCCTGACCTCCCCCTGGCGGAACCGGCCGTGATCAAGGCGAGCCTGGGTCTCGAGGGGCGCCAGGTGATCCTCAGCTTCGGCCTGCTCGGCCCGACCAAGGGCTACGAGCTCATGCTCGAGGCGCTCCCCGCCGTCATCGCGGCCAACCCCGACGTGTGCTACGTCATCGTGGGCCCCACGCACCCCGACCTGCTCGAAACCGATGGTGAATCGTATCGAGCGACCCTGGTGGCGCGCGTCAAGGCGCTCAAGCTCGGGAGCCACGTACGGTTCGTCGACGAGTTCGCCCACCGGGTGGCGATGACACGCTGGTTGCAGGCCGCGGACATCGTCGTCACGCCCTACCCCGACCTCGACCAGATGGTCTCAGGCACGCTGTCGTACGCGATGGGCGCCGGCCGGGCGATCGTCTCGACGCCCTACGCCTATGCCGCCG
>CAZFXH010000186.1:0-3610 GCA_964522905.1 uncultured Anaerolineaceae bacterium | reverse complement strand
TGCGCGTCGTCCAGGAGTTGCTCGGTCATGCGAGTATCTCCACGACCCAGCTGTACACGCATCTGACCGGGGAGCGGATCCGGGACGTCTATCGGCGGGCCCATCCGCGGGCCTGATCGCAGGAGGGACACGGGGCATGAGTTACGCCGACGGACTGCTCTCGACGGGGGAGCGAATCGCCCATCGCGAGAAACAGCATTGGTTCGTGTTCGTGTGGGGCGCGAAGATCGCGGTCGGTGCCATCATCCTCGGCCTCGTCCTGCTGATCCTGAGCCAGGATCTCGCCGCGGATCAGCGCACGATCGTCGGCATCCTGGTGGCGGTGCTGGTCATCGGCGGGCTCGGTGTCCTGGGTTGGCACATGCTCCGGTACCTGAACCAGGAGTACGTGCTGACGAACCGGCGGGTCCTGCAGGTGGCCGGTGTCCTCAACAAGACCTCGAACGACAGCTCGCTCGAGAAGATCAACGATGCGAGCCTTTCGCAGTCCGTGTTCGGGCGCATCTTCGGCTTCGGCGACCTCGACATCCTCACGGCTGCCGAGTCCGGGATCGAGCGCTTCCGCATGATCCGCAACCCGGTCGGCTTCAAGAAGGCGATGCTCGACGCCAAGCACGAGTACGAGCGCGACCTCGCCGGCACCGGGTTCGCTCCGAGCCCCCCGCTGCGCTCCGAACCCAGCCCGCCGCGGCAGGTCGCCGCACCCCCCGAGGGCACGGTCGGCGATGAGACCGTGTCGGCCGGCACGCCCGGGCGCCCACCGCCCACCGCTTTGAGCTCGGACGAGGTGACCCGCACGCTCTCGAGCCTGGCGGACCTGCGCGACCGGGGCGCGATCAGCCCCGAGGAGTTCGAGCGCAAGAAGGCGGACCTGCTCAGCCGGCTCTAGGCCGAGCCTTCGACCCCCGAGTCCGATCGCCGCGGCTACGATACGCACCACCCGTACGAAAGGTCCTTGTGCCCGAGCAAACCATCGCGAGCGTCATCGTCGTCGCGATTATGCTGCTGGTCGGCTTTCCGGTGCACGAGTTCGCGCACGCCCTGGCGGCGTATCAGCTCGGGGACAGCACCGCGAAGTTGATGGGGCGGCTGACGCTCAATCCCATCGCCCATTTCGATCCACTCGGCGGGATCATCCTGGCCGTCAGCTTCATCGGCGCAGGGTTCGGGTTCGGCTGGGCCAAGCCGACGCCGGTCAACCCGGCCAACCTGGCGGGCGGGCCGCGCGGCGAGGCGCTCGTGGCGGCAGCCGGTCCGCTCTCGAACCTCGTGCTCGCCATTGCAGCGGCGCTGCCCCTCCGCTACCTCACCGCCAATCCCGACCTCGCGGATCAGATCCCTCAGCTGCTGATCCTGATCCTCGCGTTGTTCGTCTACATCAACCTCGTCCTGATGATCTTCAACCTCCTGCCGATCCCGCCGCTCGACGGGTCGAGAGTGTTGTTCGCCTTCCTGTCGCCGCGCGCGGCCTGGCAGTGGCGACCGATGCTCGAGCAATATGGTTTCATCCTGATCCTCCTGCTGTTCTTCCTCCCGCCCGGCAATTCGATCGGCGGACGGATCCTCATTCCCATCCTCGATGCGCTCTTCAGCCTCCTGGTGGGCTGGTAAGGTCCGCCAGTTCCGTGCGCACGTGCGGGCCTCGGTCGGCCCGGCGGAACGCTCGGAGCTGGAGACCTGGCTCACGCGACCGCAGCTGTCCCTCTTCGACGGCATGCACGTCGCCGATCGCCGGCACGGCCTCGACGTGGTCGCGACCCTGCGCGTGGAGGGCGTGACCGACCCTGAGGTGCTGCTTGCCGGCCTGTTGCACGACGCCGGGAAGGGGCGGACCGGGGTGTGGCCACGGGTCGTGTACGCGCTTGGGCAGGCATACGGGAGCCGGTTGTGGGGCGTCGCGGGCGTGCTGCCGCCCGTCCGGGCCGCCCTGGCGCGGTTGCGCGACCACGCCGAAGCGTCTGCCTCGCTGGCCCGAGCGGCGGGGTGCTCGCCACGGACCGTCGAGCTGATCCGGCACCAGGACGCGCCCGTCGATCCCGACGCCGGACGGCTACTGAAGCTCGCGGACGAGGCCAACTGATGGTCGAGGCCGATGGCCCGGGCGTCCCCGTGATGGCACCGATCCCGCCCCCGGGCGCACCCACGGTTCCGGCCATCAGTTTCGGCGCCGGGCGCCGGCCCGAGACCGCCACGCAGGTGCAGGTGGGCCAGTTCGACGGGCCGCTCGCGCTCCTGCTGTCGCTCATCGAAGCCCGCCAGCTCGACGTGCTGACGGTCCCGCTCGGTGGTCTCGCGGACGCCTATCTCGACGCCCTCGCCGGCCTGGAGTCGGACCGACTCGGGAACGTCAGCGCATTCGTGGCGGTCGCTTCCCAGCTGATCCTGATCAAGAGCCGCGCGATGCTTCCCCGCCAGAAAGCGGTGGACCCCACGGCCATCGCCGACGAGGGCCCCGATCCCGAGGCCGAGCTGCGAGCCCGGCTCATCCTCTACCGCGCCTATCGTGATGCCGGCCAGCGCCTCGCCGACGGCGCGCTCCGCAGGATCGGCCTCTTCCGCCGGGAGCCGGGAGCGGCCCGGGCGGCCGGCCTGGCCGGGGCGCGTCCGGCCGACTCGCCGCCGTTGGATCCGGCCCTGCTGGTCGGCGCCGTGTCGCATCTGGCGACCATCGTCCTGCCAGTGGCACCTCCGCCCGAGAAAGTGGAGCGCACGATCACGCTCATGGAGCGCGCCACGATCATCCGAGATGCGCTCCGTGGGGCGCCGTCCGTCGTGCTGCAGGAGCTCCTCGCCGGCGTCCGCGACCGGGTGGTCATCGCCGTGACGTTCCTGGCCATGCTCGAGCTCATGAAGCGGCGCGAGATCGTCGTGGAGCAGGCCGAGCCGTGGGGCCCGATCGTCGCCCGCGCCACCACGGCCGAGGAGCGGACCGCGGCCGGTCTCGCCCCGACGCCCGACACGGACGACGCGCCGCTGGATGAGTCCCTGGAGTCGTTCGCGTGACCGACGAGATCATCGACCGCGGGGCCACGGACGGCACCGAGCTCATCGACGGGGTCGACCCCGACGACCGCGCAGGCGCGGGCGCCGCCGACCGCCCGCCGATCGAGCTGACCGAGGCGGCGCTCGAAGCCCTCCTGTTCGTCGCGGAACGCCCGTTGAGCCGTCGCGAGATCGGGACCCTCGCCGGCATCGACCGCGCGACCGTGGACGAGCGCCTGGGCGACCTCGAGGTATCGCTGCGGGACCGCGGCCTGCGACTGCTGATCGACGGCGACCGCGTCGAACTGGCCACGGCCCCGGAAGCCGGTGCTCTCGTGGCCCGGTACGTCGGTGCGGACGCGGTCCGAAAGCAGTCAGTGCCGTTCCTCGGAGCGCGCCTGACCGTGGCAACAGGCCCCGCCAGCCTCGCACTCTCCACGGGCGCCCCGGACCGGCCGAGCTCCACGACCAGGCGCCGATGCAGCAGGGTCCTGACGGTGTAGTCCGAGTCGACGCCGCGGATCCGTTCGATGGCGGCCTTCGTGACGGGCTGCCGGTACGCCACGATCGCGAGCGTCTCGAGCGACGCCGGGGAGAGTCGGACCGCGTCAGCGCCCACGTAGCGCGC
>CAZFXH010000185.1:0-1823 GCA_964522905.1 uncultured Anaerolineaceae bacterium | reverse complement strand
GGGTGGCGATCGGCTGGCTCCGCATGATGAGCGACAGCGGGCAGATCGTGGGACCTCTCGTGATGGGCGCCCTGGCGGACGCGACGGACCTGACCGCGCCCTTCCTCCTCGGCGCGGCGCTGCTGGCGCTGACCGCGTGGCGGTGCCATCGCCGCGCCGCCGCGATGACGACGGCCGCCGCGGGGCGGGACGACCCGTGACCCCCGCGCGGGGGCGGGTGACTACCGCTCCACCGCGAACAGCCGCCACTCCCCCGGCACGCCCTTGAGGCCGTGGACGCCGCGATCGCCGAACCGGAGGCCGGCGCCCGCGACGAGGTCCTTGACCGTCGAGGAGACCCAGACCTCCCCGGGCCCGGCCGCGGCGGCGACGCGGGAGCCGATGTGGACCGCGAGGCCGCTGAGCTTGTCGCCCATGACCTCGCACTCGCCGGTGTGAAGGCCGGCGCGGATCCGGATCCCGAGGGCCTGCACCGCATCGCGGATCGCGCAGGCGCAGCGGACGGCGCGGGCGGGTCCGTCGAAGCTGGCCAGGAACCCGTCGCCCGCGGTGTCGAGCTCCCGGCCGCGGAAGCGCAGGAGCTCGCGGCGGACCGTGGCGTGATGGGCCTGGAGGAGGTCCCGCCAGGAGCGGTCCCCGACGGCCGCGGCGGTCGCGGTCGACTCCACGATGTCGGTGAAGAGAACGGTCGCCAGCACGCGATCGGGCTCGGGACCGCGTCGGATGCCGGTGAGGAACTCCTCGACCTCGTCCAGGACCGGGTCGGTGTCGCCCACCCATGGCAGGTGGTCCGCGCCGGGCAGCTCCACGAACCGGGCGCCGGGGATCCGCGCCGCGATCCAGCGCCCTCCTCGACGTTGGCATCGAGATCGCCGGCCCGGTGCAGGACCAGCGTCGGGACCCTGACCGCGGGGAGGACGTGCCGGACGTCGATCTCCGTGTTCATGCGCAGCAAGGCCAGGGCCGCGCCGGGGCTGGCGCTGCGGCGGAAGAACGTCGCGCGCTGAGCGCGGAGCGCCGCGTCCGCGCTCGGCGCGTACTGGGACACGTCCATCTCTCCGTCCCACTCGCGCTCGACGATCTCGAGTTCCTTCTGTCGTTGCTCGGGGGTGGGGGCCCACGGGTAGTCCGGGCTCCAGATCCGCTTGGCGAAGATCCCGTAGGTGACGAGGGCGATCGTTCGCTCCGGATAGGTCGCGGCGAAGAGGACGCTCATGTTCCCACCCTCGGAGAAGCCGAAGATGGCGGCCCGCTCCGATCCGATCGCGTCCATCACCGTCCGGATATCGTCCATCCGCTGCTCGAGAGGCGGCAGCTCGCGATCCGGCACGCGGTCCGACATGCCGGTGCCGCGCCGGTCGAAGAGGATCAGCCGGGAGAAGGAGGCCAGGCGATTGAGGAATCGGGCGAGCGGCGGCACCTCCCACCCGTACTCGACGTTCGAGACCCAGCCGTGCACGAACACGAGGTCGAGAGGGCCCTCGCCCACGGCCTGGTACGCGAGGTGGACATCTCCGCTCCTGGCATAGCGGGTCTGGGGAGGCATGGCGCTCCAGTCTCGCTCGCCGGCCCTCCGCGCGCAACGCTGGTTATAATGGCGCCCACTCTGTACCCGAGGAGGTGTCCCGGTGACCACGCCCGCGCTCCGCAGTCACAACTGGTTCGGCAAGAAGGACCTGGATGGCTTCTCCCACCGCTCGTGGATCAAGGCCGAGGGCTTCAGCGAGCTCATGTTCGACGGCCGGCCGGTGATCGGGATCGCCAACTCCTGGTCCGAGCTGACCAACTGCAACGCGCATCTGCGGCAGGTGGCGGAGGCGGTC
>CAZFXH010000184.1:0-1817 GCA_964522905.1 uncultured Anaerolineaceae bacterium | reverse complement strand
TCGGCACCGTCGACTATTTCAGAGGCAGGCAGGGATGGGGGACGATGAAACGGAAGGGCTTTGCGGCCACCTGATCGACCTCAGGCGTTGGATCGGGCGTCGACGAGCGCCCGTACGTCGGCCGGCAGGGTGCGGGGATCGAACGGCTTGGTCAGGATGCCTGCGGCCCCGAGGCCTCTCAGGCGCTCGATCTCGACACGCATGGCCTTGGCCGTGAGGAAGATCACCGGAGTCGCCGAGGTCGCCGGTTGCGCGCGGAGCGCCGCGAGCGTCGCGGAGCCGTCCATCGCCGGCATCATCACGTCGAGGAGAATCACGTCGGGCTTCTCGTCGCGCCCTTTGCGCACGCCCTCGGCGCCGCTGGCGGCCTCGATCACCTCCATGCCGCCCAGGCGACTGAGGCTCAGCCGCGCAATCGATCGGATGTCGTCGTCGTCGTCGATGATCAGGATCTTCATGATGCCCTCGCTGCATCCGCGCCGCGCGGGATCTGCCGGAGCTCCACCACGAGCCGCCGGAACTCCTCGTCGGAAGCCTTCGACTTGGTGAGGAAGCGCGTCGGCCCCAGTCGCAGCCGCCCGCGCTGTTCCTCGACGAGATCGCGGCCGGTGTAGACGAGAACTGGAATCTCCCGCAGCTCGGGTCGCTGACGCATGGCGTCGACGACGTCGAAGCCGTCGCGCTCCGGGAGCCCGACGTCGAGCACCATCAGCGCGGGCGGCTCGGCCGTGGCGACGCGAATCGCCTCCTGGCCGGTCGTCACGGTCCGGGTGGCGATCCCTTCCCGGGACAGCTGTCGCGCCATGACATCGAGCAGCGTCAGGTCGTCCTCGACGAGCAGGACGTAACGGGCCTGCGCGGCGGCTCGACCTCGATCCACGCCCCGGCGGATCGCGTCGAGCAGCTTCGCGTCATCGAGGCGCTCCGGAAGAAAGAGCACCAGGCTGTCGGAGACCCCGTCGGGCGACACCACGAGCGGGCTGCCAAACAGGATGACCGGTATCGCTTCGAACGCGGGTTCCCTTCGAATGCGCGCAACCAGCGCCGGGTGGCCCTCCAGCACGACGGCGGCCACGTCGCCGCTCTGGAGCACCGCCCAGGCGGCATCAGCGTCCGGCACCGTGACGACGGTGTACCCGCCGTGGGTGATTGCCTGCTCGAAGAACACTCGCCGAGCGGCATCGTCGTCGCAGACCAGGATCGCGCGGCCGAGCCTGGGCGCGACCAGTCGGGTCGCGGTCGCGGCCGCGACCCGGAACCAGAATGTGCTGCCGACGCCTTCCTCGCTCTCGACGCCAATCGTGCCGCCATGCTGCTCGACGATCGACTTGCAGATCGCAAGGCCGAGGCCGGTGCCTCCCTTGTGACGCGCATCGGACGTCTCCACCTGCTGAAACCGCTCGAAGATGGCGCTCCGGGAGGCCGCGGGAACGCCTCGGCCGCGGTCCGCGACCCGGAACTCGACCCAGGGCGCTCCCGGCGCGACGCCGATCGTCACGGCGCTGCCCGGCGGCGAGAACTTCGCGGCGTTGGACAGCAGATTGACGAGGACCTGGACGATCCGGTCGCCGTCCGCCCAGATCGTCGCAGACACCTCGGGCGCGGTGATGGTGATGCCGTGCTCCCGCGCGAACGCGCCCACCGACTCGAGGGCGCGCCGCACGACAGAGTCCGCGGAGACCGGGCCGAACTGCAGCTCGATCCGGCCAGTCTCGAGCCGCTCCAGATCGAGAATGTCGTTGATGAGCGCAATCAGCCGAACCGCGTTGCGCTCCGCGATGGCGACGACCTCGACAACTTCGTCCGACAGCGCGCCG
>CAZFXH010000183.1:0-5201 GCA_964522905.1 uncultured Anaerolineaceae bacterium | reverse complement strand
GGCCACGGCGGCGATCGCCGAGCTCGCCGCACCTGGCGATGAGGTGGTCGTGGGCGACGATGTCTACGGCGGCACGTACCGCTACCTCGAGAAGGTCCGCAAGGGCGCCGGGATCACGACGTCCTACGTCGACCTGGCGGCCGATCCGGATGTGCTGTGGGAGGCGCTGTCGGAGCGAACGCGGCTCGTGTGGTTCGAGACGCCGACCAATCCGCTGCTCAAGTCCGTCGACATCGCGGCCGTGGCCGCGACCGTGGAGCGGCGGGCTGCAGAAGGCGGCCGGCGGCCGCTTGTCGTCGTCGACAACACCTTCGCATCACCGGCCATCCAGCGGCCGCTCACGATGGGCGCGGACATCGTGTTCCACTCCGCGACCAAGTACCTCGCCGGCCATTCCGACACGATCCTCGGGCTGGCGGTGACGTCAGATGACGCCGTCGCCGAGCGGCTGGGCTTCCTCCAGAACGCGATGGGCGCGGTTCCTGGGCCGCAGGACTGCTTCCTCGTGCTGCGCGGGCTGCGGACCCTGCACCTGCGCGTGGAGCGCCACCAGTCGAACGCCACGGCCGTCGCAGCGTTCCTGCGCGCGCGACCGGACGTGGCCGAGGTCAACTACCCGGGGTTCGGCGGGATGGTCTCCTTCCTGCCGGCGGCGGGGCCGTCGGGCTCCGCGGCGGAACGGGCGATCGCGATCGCCGAGGGGACGCGCCTGTTCACGCTGGCCGAGTCACTTGGTGGCGTGGAATCTCTGATCGAGGTCCCGGCCGC
The DNA here is from genome assembly GCA_964522905.1 of uncultured Anaerolineaceae bacterium. GTDB lineage: Bacteria > Chloroflexota > Limnocylindria > Limnocylindrales > CSP1-4 > SPCO01. The sequence goes on along the minus strand of CAZFXH010000183.1, from coordinate 4,433 downwards.
CATGACCCACATGTCGGTCGCGGGCTCGCCGCTCGAGATCGATCCGGCTTTGGTGCGGCTGTCAGTCGGGATCGAAGGTGTCGATGACCTGATCGCGGACCTTCGTCAGGCGCTCGACGGCGCCTGACCAGGTTGGCTCGCCGCTGTGCGGCCCAAACGACGAACAACCTCCGTCGATCGGCCGTCGGCCGGCGCACCTGTCGAACGAGGGTAGCCAGGTTCGCCGATTCGGTCGCCGAGCGAGCCACCAGGCGAAGGAAGGGGTCGGCGCGGTCGCTCCTTCGTCGTTACCGCCGCTGGACGCACATGCCTCCTGCAGCGGGCCTCCTGGGCGCAGTGTCAGCCGCCGGCCATCGCCGGCAGCAGGACCAGGGTGTCGGCCTCGCCGACGGGCGTGTCGAGTGCCTGGAGGTGGCGCACGTCGGTGTCGTTCAGGAACGCGTTCACGAACCGGTTGAGGTCGCCGTCCGGCGCGATCAGTTGCGACTCAAGGCTGGGATGCGCGGCGACCAGGCCCGCGATCACCTCGCGGACGGTGCCGCCGGGGACGTCGACGAGCTTCGCGCCGCCCGTCGCGGTCCGGAGCGTCGGCGGGATGCGGACCGTGCTCATGAGGCGTCCTCCAGCCAGGCTTCGAAGGCCGACAGGCTGGGGCGGATGACCGGGGCGAGACCCGGCTGCCCGGGTCGGGCCGGCGCGATGCCGCCGTCCGGGAGGCCCAGCAGGCGAGCGTCGGGTGTCTTGAGTCCGTTTCCTGTGAGGAGCGCCACGACCTCGTCCCCATCGCGGATGACGCCGCGCCGGCGCGCGGCCGCGACCGCGCCCAGCGTGACGCCGCCGGCCGTCTCCGGGTAGAGACCCTCCAGTCGGGCGACATCGCGGATCGCGGCGGCCGTGACCTCGTCCGCGATCGCCTCGATCGAGCCGCCGCTGTCGCGCGCCACCTCGACCACGTAGCGGCCATCGGCGGGGTTCCCGATCGCGAGCGAGCGGACGATCGTGTCCGGCTCTCGGACCGGGGTGATGACGTCGGTACCGGCTTCCCAGGCGGCCGCGACGGGCGCGCAGCCGGCGGCCTGGCCGCCGACGAACCGGATCGGACGGCGCTCGACCAGCCCGAGCTCGGCGAGCTCCTCGAAGCCGCGGGCGACGCGGGTGAACATCGCCCCCGAGGCGACAGGCCCGACGATCACGTCCGGCGTGCGCCAGCCGAGCGACTCGGCGATCTCGTAGGCGAGGGTCTTGGAGCCTTCCGCGTAGAACGGGCGGAGATTGATGTTCACGAAGCCCCAGCCTGTCTCGTCGGCGACCTCGAGGCAGAGGCGGTTCACGTCGTCGTAGGTGCCATCGATGGGGACGACGGTCGCGCCGTAGGCGAGGGCGTGATCGACCTTGGCGGGCTCGAGGTCGGCCGGGATGAAGACGTAGGCCGGTAGGCCCACGGCCGCTGCGGCGGCCGCCGTCGCGCCCGCGAGGTTGCCGGTGGAGGCGCAGGCCAGCGCGGGGACACCGAACTCCACGGCGCGGGCGGCGGCAATGGTCACGGCGCGGTCCTTGAAGCTCAGGGAGGGGTTCCGGGTGTCGTCCTTCAGCCACAGCCGCTCGACGCCAAGGGTCGGCGCCAGCCGCGCCGCATCGAGCAGCGGAGTGGACCCCACCGGCAGCGACCGCGCCGGCGCCGCGTCAACGGGGAGCAGCTCCAGGTAGCGCCAGATGCCCGGCGCTCGCCGCGCGATCGTTTCGTGGGTCAGCGTGGCCGCGACGACCGCCAGGTCATAGGTCACCTCGAGGGGGCCGAAACAGGCGGGGCAGACATACGCCAGCGCGATCGGCTGCGTGAGGCCGCAGTTGCGACAGCCCATCCCGGTGAGACGGGCGGCGGATGGGGTGCCCGGAGCGGCATCGGGCGTGTTCGCACCCGGCGGGGTGCTGGTGGCTGGCGGTGACAGGATCTCGGTCGTCATGGCGTGGTCTCCGAGCTTCGCAGCAGCGAGCGGCACGGGGACCGGTGTGGACGGGACGACCCTGATCGCTTCGAGGGGGCTCCGAAGAGTTCCCTTATCTCGCAGGAGGACCTGCCCGGAATTGGCACCTTGCCGGCATCGCGCCGGTAGGTTGTCGTGGCTTCAACGGGCCGGTCCCTCTGCCACTCTTGATAAGCGCTCTTCAGTTGTGCGGCGATGCTACGTGCGGTGCGGTCCAATCGTCAAGGCGACGGTCGGTCGGCGCCCCCGGTTTCGAAGGAATCGATGGAGCAGGATGCCGGGTGCCAGGACGATCGCGCTGAAGACCAGTCCGATCGCGACCTGATCAAGGCCCGACGGCGGGAGGTACGCTCCGCAGGCCGGCCCGTTGCAGTCGAACACGCCCCAGATCAACAGCTCCATGGACGGAGCCTATGGCCGCATCGGCTGCGGGTCAATGACCGGCGCCGCGGTAGCGCCACGTCGTCTGCGAGTCGACAGTCTTGCCTCGAAGGCATGCGTCGACTGCCCCTCGGGCCGTCTTGTTGGCGTGCCAGGCGACGCCAGGCCCTCGAGGCGCCCGGCGTCGGGCCCACGACCTCACTGTGTCGCCTGGGAAACGACAACTGGAACCGAGGCGGCCCATCCTCTCCTCCTCGAGCTCTTCTTGTCGCGTACCAGTCGACAACGACCCCCGCGCCCGAGTCGGCGTCCCGCACCGATACCGATTCGCAACCCTGTCGCAACCCAGACGCCCGGACCGATGTACAATCCGGGCAACGCGACTGTGGAAGCCGACTCCTGCGGCGCCCGTCCAGGGCTCCCGCATCACGCGCGGCCGGTCGACCCGTGACGTGATCGCTCGCGCCAAGGAGTCCGACCGCCGATGGCCACTACGCATCCCGCCCGCCCCAACCAACGCCCGACACCCAGTGCCGCTCGCAGGCGCCCGCCGCTGGGCCGCCGTGTCAGGGCCAACCGCTCGCCGGCGGAGCTCGTGGAGGATGCGATAAGGGCCGGCGAGGGCCTGATCGCCGCCGACGGCCCGCTGGTCGTTCGCACCGGCAAGCACACCGGTCGCTCGCCGGAGGACAAGTTCATCGTCGACGAGCCGACCACTCGCGACAAGATCTGGTGGGGCGAGGTCAACCGGCCGATCACAGAGGCGAACTTCGATCGCCTACGGTCGCGGCTCGTGGCCCATTGCGCCGAGAAGGACCTCTACGCCCAGGACCTGCACATCGGTGCCGACCCGGCCCATCAACGCCGCCTGCGGGTTTACACCGAGACGGCGTGGGCCAGCATGTTCGCCCGGAACCTCTTCCGCCGGCCCGATGCCGCGGACCTCGTGGGGTTCGAGCCGAACTTCACGATCATCTGCGTCCCGTCGTTCAAGGCGGACCCCGCGACCGAAGGCACGCGCACCCAGACCGCGATCCTGGTCCACCTCGAGCGCATGGAGATCCTCATCGTCGGCACGGAGTACGCCGGCGAGATCAAGAAGTCCGCCTTCACGGTCATGAACCACCTGATGCCCGACGAGGGCGTCCTCCCGATGCACTCGTCGGTCAACGTCGGCAAGGCCGGCGACCCCGTGGTGTTCTTCGGCCTGTCGGGCACGGGCAAGACCACGCTGTCGGCGGATCCCGAGCGCAGCCTCATCGGCGACGACGAGCACGGCTGGGGCCCGAATGGCCTGTTCAACTTCGAGGGCGGCTGCTACGCCAAGACCATCCGTCTCTCGTCGATGTACGAGCCAGACATCTTCCAGACCACGAGGCGCTTCGGGACGGTCCTGGAGAACGTCGACCTGGACCCGGACACGCGCGAACTGGATCTCGATTCGGAGCGGTTCACCGAGAACACGCGGGGCGCCTACCCGCTCCACTTCATCGGCAACGCCAACCCGACCGGCATGACCGGCCAGCCACGGACCGTCGTGCTGCTGACGGCCGATGCGTTCGGCGTGCTGCCGCCGATCTCGCGCCTGACCCACGCCCAGGCCGCCTACCACTTCATCAGCGGTTACACGGCCAAGCTGGCAGGCACCGAAGTCGGCGTGAAGGAGCCGAAGGCGACCTTCTCGGCCTGCTTCGGGGCCCCATTCATGCCGCGTCATCCAGGCTTGTATGCCGACATGCTGACGGAGCGCCTGGAGGCCCAGGATGCCACCGTCTGGCTCGTCAACACGGGCTGGACCGGCGGGCCGTACGGGACGGGCGAACGGATGGACATCGCCCACACGCGGGCGATGGTCCGGGCCGCGATCAGCGGCGCGCTTGCGTCGGTGGGGACGCGGGTGGACCCGATCTTCGGCGTGGACGTCCCTCTGACGTGCCCCGACGTGCCGGCATCGTTCCTCGACCCACGCTCCACGTGGGCGGACAAGGACGCGTATGACCGGCAGGCCAGGACGCTCGCCGGGATGTTCGCGGCGAACTTCGAGGCCTACGCCGAGGGAGTGACCCC
>CAZFXH010000182.1:0-1670 GCA_964522905.1 uncultured Anaerolineaceae bacterium | reverse complement strand
GTATAGGGCAGCTCGTACTCGATGTAGCTCCGGTTGCGCGCCTCGGCCGGCAGGGCCGTCATCCGGTAGCGCGGCTCCTTCGTCTCGGCGGTGAAGGGCACGATCGAGAGGAACTCCGGCTGCGGCTCGGCAAGCGTCTGGCGGGTGCGGATCGCGTCGAGGTCCATGCCCTTGAGGAAGGCATCCACGGCGTAGGCCGCGCGCCGTCCCTCGGCGACGGCCTCGACCACGGTCGCCGCGCCGATCCGCACGTCGCCGGTGGCGAAGACGCCCGGTCGGCCCGTCGAGAACGTGACCGCGTCGGCCTTGAGGCGTCGCTGCTTGGTGGCCTCCGGCCCCTCGTTGCCTGGCGTCCCGACCCACTCGAGATCCGGCCCCTGCCCGATGGCGAGGAGGACGCGGTCGCACGGGATCGTGAACTCCGTCCCGGGCGCCGGCTCGGGCCGGCGGCGGCCGGAGGCGTCGGGCTCACCCGGCTGCATGCGGATGAACTCGACCCCGGTCACCGAACCTGTCGTCTCGTCCGTGATCACGCGCGTCGGGCCAGCCTGGAAGATGGCGGTGACGCCTTCCTCGATCGCCTCGTGGACCTCATCGGCCGCCGGCATGTCCTTCATGTCGCGGCGGTAGACGAGCGTGACCTCGCCGGCACCCTGCCGGACCGATGTTCGCGAGCAGTCCATCGAGGTGAACCCGCCACCGATGACGACGACGCGCTTGCCGACATGATCGGGGTAGGGCAGCCCGAGGGTCGCCGTCCGCAGGTACTCGAGCCCGTCGATGACACCGTCGGCGTCCTCGTTGGGGATGCCGAGCTTGTTCGTGTCGTAGCAGCCGATCGCGACGACGACGGAGTCGAAGCCCTGCATCGTCAGGTCGTCGAGCGTGAAGTCGCGCCCGAGCCCGGCGTTCACGACCATCTTCGCTCCGAGCCGCATCACCGACTCGTATTCGGCCTCGAGGACCTCGACCTTGGGCAGGCGGTACTGCGGGATGCCGTAGCGGAGCATGCCGCCGGGCGCCGGGTCGCGCTCGAAGACCGTCACGTCGTGGCCGGCGATGAGCAGGTAGTACGCGGCCGCCATGCCGGCCGGCCCCGAGCCGATGACCGCCGCGCGCCGCCCGGAGCGTGCCTGCTGCTCGAACGGGACCGGCGGGTCGACGTCGTCGTCGAGCATCGCCTTGAGGACCTGGTCGCCGGCGTAGCGGTGCGTGTCGCGGATGGCGATCGCCTCGTCGACCTCGTCGCGCCGGCAGTGTTCCTCGCACGGCGCCGGGCAGACCCGCCCGAGCACCGAGGGAAACGGGATCGTGCGCTTGAAGATGCGGGCGGACTCGCGGAAGTCCCCCTCCGCGTTCGCCTTGAGGAAGCCCGGGATGTCGATGTGGCTCGGGCACTTGTTCTGGCATGGCGGCAGGCAGTACGCGTTGTGGTCGCTGAAGATCAGCTCGAGGTTCGTCCGGCGCAGGCGGCGGATCTCCTCGGTCTGGGTCTGGACCTTCATGTCCGGCTCGCACGTGCGCGAGCAGGAGATCGGCGGGTGCTCCTCGCCCTCGACCTCGACGACGCACATGCGACAGGCCCCGAAGCCCGGCAGCTTGGGCTCGTAACAGAGGGTCGGGATCTCGATGCCGTTGTCGCGGCAGACCTCGAGGATCGTCTGGCCTTC
>CAZFXH010000181.1:0-2345 GCA_964522905.1 uncultured Anaerolineaceae bacterium | reverse complement strand
ACCCGATGCGACGACTCGCAAGCGCCGAAAACACATCCAGCGTGCCCCAGGACAGGGCGGCACCGAGACCAGTCAGGAGGCCGATGGGCATCGGCGGAGCCTAGTGGCGGGTTGCGCCCCGCGAACCGTCGTCCTGTCGCTCGGGACGGAGGCAGGCCGCGGGAGCCTGGGCCGCCCGATGCTACAATCCGTCGCCCGTGGGGATGTAGCTCAGCTGGAAGAGCACCGCGTTCGCATCGCGGGGGTCAGGGGTTCGAGTCCCCTCATCTCCACCAATCCCCGATGTGTGCAGGAGTCTGTGGCCGCGCCTGATCATGCGTCGACGCCCGCCATCGAGTTCGACGGGATCGTCAAGACCTTTGGCCGGACGACCGCACTCGACGGGCTCAGCCTGACCGTCGGGCGCGGCGAACTCGTCGGTCTCCTCGGGCCGAACGGGGCGGGCAAGACGACGGCGATCAAGCTGCTGCTGGGCCTCGCCCGGCCCACCCGAGGCTCGGGGAGCGTCCTTGGGGCACCCCTCGGGGATCGGGCCGTCCGCGCGAAGATCGGCTATCTTCCCGAACTCTTCCGGTACCAGCCCTGGCTGACAGCCCGGGAGGTCCTGGCCCTGCATGCCCGGCTTGCGCAGGTGCCGGTCAGCCGCCGCGCCGCGGCCATCGACCAGGCGCTCGAGTGGGTCGGTCTCACGGAGCGCGGCGGCGACGCGGTCGGTGGCTTCTCCAAGGGCATGCAGCAGCGTCTCGGTCTGGGCGTCGCGCTCCTCGGAGAGCCCGAGCTCATCCTCCTGGACGAGCCGACGTCAGCACTCGACCCGATCGGTCGCACGGACGTCCGGACGATCGTCCGCGCCGCCCGGGATCGCGGGGCAACCGTGATCCTCAACTCCCACCTCCTGACCGAGGTCGAGCGAGTCTGTGACCGCGTCGTGATCCTTCACCGGGGCCGCACGATCGCATCGGGCACGCTCGACGATGTCGTGGCCGTCGACGGGGTCCGAGTCCGCGTGACCGGCCTGGACGTGCGCGGACACGCGGTCGTCGAGGCCTTCGGCCCGATCGCGGTCGATGGCGACTGGATCACCGTCCGGCCCCTGGATCCTGCTCGGGTCCCCGATCTCGTGGCGGCCATCGTGGCCGCCGGGGGTCGCGTCCACGCCGTCGAACCCGGCCGCGGCTCGCTCGAGGCCCGCTTCCTCGAGCTGATCACGGGATCGACCGACGCATGATCGTGATCGCTCGCCTCACGGTCCAGGAGCTCGTCCGGCGTCGCGTCGTGTGGGTCCTCGCCGCCCTGACGATCGTGTCCGTCCTCCTCGTCGCGTTCGGTCTTTCGCGCCTGGTGGAGCTCGCGCGGGAGGACCAGGTGGCCGAGCTGGAGATCCGCATCGGCGTCTCCCAAGTGCTCATCCTGATCGCCTTCATGTTCAGCTTCGTGCTGGCGATGACGGCGGCGTTCGTCGGAGCGCCGGCGGTCGGTGGCGACCTGGAATCAGGCGTGGCTCTGGCGATCCTCGCCCGGCCCCTCCGACGCGCCGACCTGTTGCTCGGTCGATGGTTGGGCTCCGCGGTGGTGGTCGTGCTGTACGCCGTCGCGTCCGGGCTGCTGGCGATCGCGGTCGCGGTGGTCATCTCCGGGTTCGGCCCCCCGCAGCCGCTGGTGGCGGTCGCGTTCCTCGCCGGTGGGGCCCTCGTCCTGCTGACGCTGACCCTGGCGCTCGGGTCGGTGATGACGTCGATCGCGGCGGGCGCCATCGCCGTCGTCGGCTTCGGCCTCGGCTGGATGGCCGGCGTGCTCGCCGGCGTCGCCTCTGCCCTGGGGGTCGATGCCCTTCGATCCGTCGCGGAGTTCAGCCGGTGGCTGCTGCCGACCGATGGCCTCTGGCGCGGCGTGATCTACGGTCTCGAGCCGCCACTGGTCATCATGATCGCCGCGGGCCGGGCGGGCGCGCTGGCCGACGCGAACCCCTTCTATGCGACCGAGCCGCCGCCGCTGGCCTTCGTCGCCTGGTCCGCGCTCTGGATGGCGCTCGTCCTGGGGGCAGCGACCTGGTGGTTGGAGCGGCGCGATCTCTGAGCGCGGGTGCCGTCCGGGCGGCCCGGAGGCCTCAGGACGCCGGGGGCACGTAGGTGACGCGCATGGTCTTGGTCGTCGAGGGATCGTCCCCGATCCGGAACTTGAGCTGGTTCTCGCCCTCCGTGAGCTCGACCTGGATCGCCCAGTGGCCGGTCCCGTCGGCCGTCGCGTGCCGATCGAACCCGAAGCTGATGTCCTGCGTGATCCGAAGTCCGGGCGGCGCCGTGCCGATCACCGTGACCTCGCGGGCACCGACGACGGCGTTATCG
>CAZFXH010000180.1:0-6534 GCA_964522905.1 uncultured Anaerolineaceae bacterium | reverse complement strand
CGACTTCTGGCGCCTGCGGCTGCACATGTGGGTCAACCGCGCCCGAGCCCTCCGGCGCGGTGCCCCCATCCAGGCGGCGACCCGGAACTGAGACGCTCCCGGCCGCCGGACCGCGCCCTGATCGGTCACAGCGGTGAGCCGACTCGCACAGCGCCGACGGCCGAGGTTGCGCTGCCAGCGACGGTCGGGACGCCTAGCTCCCCCGGCCCTCCTGCTCCTGGTCGACATCGAGCGAGTTCACGAAGTCGCGGAAGACGTCGAGCCGCGGATCCACGATGCCGCCCTCGCCGGTCGATTCGATGGGCTCGCCGTCCTCGTCGACACCGAGCCCACCCTCGGCGCCCAGACCCGCGAGGTCGAGAACGGACGGGACCGCGAAGATGGGCGCCCCGACCCGGACCGCGAGCGCGAGGGCGTCGGATGGCCGAGCGTCGATCTCGCCGAGCTTCCCGTCCCGCTCGACGAACAGCCGGGCGTGGTAGGTCTCATCGACCATGTCCGAGATGACGACGCGGGCCACGGTGGCGTCGAGCGCCTCGAGCGTACTCGCGAACAGATCGTGCGTGAGCGGTCGCTCGGGCGTCAGGCCCTGGAGCCGCATCGCGATCGAGCTGGCCTCCCAGGGCCCGATCCAGATCGGGAGATAGCGCTCGCGTCCGGTCTCCTTGAGGATCACGACGTGGCGGCTGGAGAGCATGTGGACCCGCACGCTCTCGACGACCATCTCGATCAGCCCGTCGTCCATGCGGCGATTATCCCACGGCCGCCGGGGCGGCCGGCCCGCGGCGGCGGCCGGCACCGCGGACGACGAGGCCGACAAGCGCCCCGAAAACGAACCCGCCGATGTGGGCGAAGAACGCGACCCCCCCGCCGGCGTCGGTGACCCCCAGCGATGCGATGCCGTCGATGAGCTGGAGCAGGAACCAGAACACGAGCACGATGACCGCTGGGACGTCGATGAGCTGGTAGAAGAACCCGAGGAAGACCAGGGAGGTGATGCGTGCCCCGGGGAACAGGACGAGGTACGCGCCCAGCGTCGCGGCGATGGCCCCTGAGGCGCCGATCGTCGGGATCGTCGATCCCGGGTCGATCGCGACCTGGGTGAGGCCGGCGACCGCGCCGCCGACCAGGTAGAACAGCAGGAACCGGAGTCGACCCAGCCGGTCCTCGACGTTGTTGCCGAAGATCCACAGGAACAGCAGGTTCCCCAGCAGGTGCAGCCAGCCGCCGTGGAGGAACTGGCTCGTGATCAGGGTCAGGGCCTCGCCCATCAGGCCTGCCCCGGACGCCCAGGCGGCCGTGAGCTCGGCCGGCACGATCCCCCACTCGGTCACGAAGGCGTCGAGCGCCTCCATCCCACCGCTCCCAAGCCGACCCAGCTCGTAGGCGAACGCGACGAAGCAGACGATGATCAGTACGAGCGTCACGACCGGCGTGCGGCGCGTCGGGTTCGCGTCGCGGAGCGGGATCACCGGCGGTCCCCGCCGCCCCTCAGGGCGTGGCCGAGGGGACGGTCGACGGTTCTGCTGAGCTGCTCGATCCGGGCCCTGGCGAGGCGGACGCGTCCGGGTCGGTGGAGACCGCTTCCAGGAACGACTTGTGGAAGCCCGCTTGGGACACCCAGTACACGGCCGGCGGGCCCTCCTCGACCCCGGGCAGCACGTACATGCCGCGCACATCGTCCCAGCCCTCGGCACCGCCGGCCAGGCGGTACTGCGCGAGGTAGTCGCCGCCGGCCTTGTCGTACTCGATCATGCGGGCGTGCTCGCGGTCATACGTGAACACCGTTCCCTCTCGCCGATCCCCCTGCCCGGCGACGAGGGACGCCGATGGCTGCTCGCGCAACAGGCCGTCGGGCACGTCCTTGGGCTCCCAGCCGTCGCTCTTGCCCGACGCGAACCGCTCCAGCACGCCACCGTCGACGACGAACATGTCGCCGTCGATGTACATGGCGCTCATCTGGGCGACGTCGCGCGCCGTGGCCAGCCAGCCGGTGGCCTTCGCCGGGAAGCCACTGCCGTCAAGGGCGGCGAAATAGACGCGGATCTGCTCTTCCGAGGGATCGACGACGTACAGGTTCGCGAGGCCGCGATCGGGGTCGCGCAGGTAGGTCCCGATGGCGGTGACGTCGTCGCCCCATTGCGTCGCGCCGTTGACATTGACCTTGTTGAGCTGGCCCTTGCCGGCATCGTTCGACGCCCGCCAGCGCCAGAGGTTGTTCTTGGCATCGAGGATCAGCAGGTCCCGCCCACCGACCGCCATGAAGCGCGGCGCCGCCACGGTCGTGCCACCGGCTTCACGACCTTCACGCAGGACCTCGGTTGCGCGCATTCGCTTCAGGTCGATCCGGTAGACCGTGGCCGTCGCCCCATCGATCACGTATGGTGCGCTGTCGGGGCCGCGGATCAGGCTCTTGAGGTCGTACGGGGGCCGGTCCTCGTTGGGTTCGAAGGTGAACATCGTGGTGGGTTCGACCTCGACCACCCCGTACAGCCGGTCGAGCCCGGCGACGACGTCCTCCCGGATCGGATTGATGACCCGGGCGCTCACCCGGGCGTCCTCCGCGTTGTCGAGCTCGGTGTACGCGGCGGTCAGCAGCTCGAGGGCCTGCTCGGGGTCGTCCTCGACGAGGTCGATCCCGCCCGGGCCGGACACGCTGGCGAGGTGCGCCTTGGCGGCGTCGAGCGCTGCCTGGCCGGCATTGACCGAGCTGATGGCCCGCTGCTGGCTCTGGCCCCCGAAGGCGTACACGCCGATCCCGAGGCTGCCGACGACCGTGATCAGGGCGAGGACGGCCAGGGCCGCCCGGCGCTGCGTCTCGCGTCGCGACGCGAGGGGCGTCACGCGTCGGTAGGCGGGCTTGCGCCGTGGCATGAAGTCGTGGGCGCGCGCGATGAGCCGCTCGAAGGCGCCGCCCGCAGCCTCACGGGCCGTGCCGGCCGCCGCCGACATCGCGGCGCTCGCGGCCTGGACGTTATCGGCGAGCGGGATCGGGGAGCGGTCGGGGGCGCCCGCCAACGGCTCGGCCGGGCGGACCGGGACCAGCGTCCGCGCCCGAGTCGTCGGTGCGACCTCGGTCGCCTCGAACGCGATCGCCCCGTCCGAGCCGGACCCGTCGGCGGCGCGGAACCGCGCGTGCAGGTGCTCCATCGCCGACTGTGGGTGGAGGGTCAGCATCGCGTCCTTGAGCTCGTCGGCACCGAGGCGCGCGACGATGTTCGGAGACGTGAGCACGAGTGAGTCGCCCATCGTGATCTCGCCGCGCCAGACGTCCGGTTCCAGGCCGCTCGACGGGAGGCCTCGCTCGCGGTGGGGGTCGGGCAGGGTCGAGAGGCGGGCCTGGCGGATCAGGTAGGCCTCGGCCGGCCCCACCGTCGCGACGTACATCTCGTTGCCGCGTACGACGGCCACGCCGACCCCGATCGGTCCGTTGCCGTCAGCAGACTTGAGGCCGAGCCGGTCGGCTTGGTGGACCAGCCGCTTGTTGGCCGTCGCGATCGCCTTCTTGAGGCACACGCGGATCCCGGCTGATTCGTCGTAGTAGTACTCGTTCCGGATCGTCTCCGCGGCGAGGCGCGTCGCCTCGAGCGCGTGGCGCGAGCTCACGCGGGACGTGACGAGCAGGTAAAGGTGGCCTTTTGAGCGCGCGACCGACCCCACGCTCGGCTCGACCACCAGGAGGGTGTCGGGTGAGTCATCGAGGCGGTCGTGCTCTGCGACGAGGCCGAGCTTCAGTTGGAGTCGGGCGGCCATGCGGGCCTCTCGTACTTCATGGTCGGGCGACGGGACGATCCTGGCCGGATCGGCTGATGTTCGCCCCGAGATGGCTGGCAGGTCCGGGGATTATACGCGTGGGCCTCCCGCCCGCACGTGCACGCGCAACTCGTGGACGCCGACACCCCCTGGAGCGGCCGCGAAGGCTGCGACCAGTTCCGTGGCACGCATCCGGAGCTCCTGCGCCACGATCGGAGCATCGGCCTCGACATCGATGGTGAATCCCTCCAGCCGCACCACCCGACATGCTCCCGCTGCCGCGGGAACCCGCTCCGCCACGAGCGCCTCGAACGTGGCGATGGCTCGAGCGAGCCGCAGCTCCTCCTCGAGGCCCAGGGCTCGGGCTGCGTCGGGGATGAGATCGCCGAGGCGCCGCATCGGGCGACGACGTGGAGTGGTCATCCGACCGTTCCCGGGCCGGGCCGGGCAGTGGCCAGCGGCGCCTCCGTGGTCGCTGCCAGCCGCGCTCCCTCGTCACCGGCGCGGACCTCCCACGCCTGGGCGACCGCGCGCAGCGCCGGATCGAGATCGTCGAGCGTGGTCGTCGTCACGAACGCCTGAGGCAGCTCGGCGATGCGTCGCACGAGGTGCGCCCGGCGGAGCGGGTCGAGCTCGCTGAAGACGTCGTCCAGCAGCAGGAGCGGCGGCCGCCCGTCGAGCTCGGTCAGGAGGTCCAGCTCAGCAAGCTTGAAGGCGAGGATCGCGGTCCGTTGCTGCCCGCGGGACGCGAACCCCGCGAGATCGCGCCCGGCCAGCTCGAACGCGATGTCGTCGCGATGCGGACCGATGACCGTCGCGCCGTTCCAGATCTCCTTGTCGGCGGTGTCCAGCAGCCGACGCGCCAGGGCCGCGCGTGGCGACTCGAGGCCCAACCTCGGGGCGTTGGTCACGTAGCGGAGGGTCAGTCCACCGGCTGCCGCCTCATCCGGCGCGATCTCGCCGTGGGCCGACGCGAGAGGCTTCGCCAGGAGCCCGAGCAGCCGGAGGCGGGCCTCAACGACGCGGCCGCCGGTATCGAGGAACGTGTCATCCCAGAACCGGAGCTCGTCGCGGGTCGCGGTCTCCTCCCGGATCGCGCGCAGCAGGCTGTTGCGTTGCTGGAGCGTGCGGCCATACGTCGCAAGATCGTCGGCGTACGCCGGGAAATGGGCCGTGCCCAGGGTGTCGATGGCCGCGCGCCGCAGCGAGGGCGACCCGATCACCAGGAGCATCTCCTCCGGCGCGAACAGGACGACCCGGAGGTACTGCCCGAGGCCGCTCGCACGCCGTCCGAGCCCGTTGATCCTGACCCGCTTCCGACCGCCGCTCCCATCGGCGCCCGAGCGCGTGATCGCGACCTCGAGGACGTCCGGGCCGATGCGGCCCTCCACGCGGGCGAGGTCGTGACCCCAGCGGATGAGCTCGCCATCGGAGCTGGTCCGATGCGATCGACCCCAGCCCAGCAGCGCGATGGCCTCCAGCAGGCTGGTCTTGCCGGCAGCATTGGGTCCATGGACCAGGTGCGCACCAGGGCCGAAGGACGCCTCGAGTGTGGCGTACCCACGAAAGTCGAGCGCGCTGATGGAATCAAGCACGCCGGATCGCCACCCTCAACAGGGAGCTACCACACACCCCTCCGAGGCCCGAGGGGGAGCTCCGCGACCCCATCGGCCCGAGGATGCTCCGCGACCCCATCGGCCCGAGGATTCCGAGGATCTACGACGTCGTCCGGACGGGCATGACGACGTGGACGTACTGGTCGTCGCCGATCGGCTTGAAGACGCCCGGTGAGAGCGGCCCGTTGAGCTCGAGTGCGAACTGCTCGGCCGCCACGTTGGTCAGAACGTCCGCGAGATAGCGTGCGTTGAAGGCGATCGTCGTGCCGTCGCCCTCCACGGCCGCCTCGACCTGGCCGACGTGGTCGCCCACCTCGGCGTTCGCGCTGACCGTGATCCCACCGTCGCCGTCCCCTCCGATCTGGAGCTTGACGATGTTCGCGGACTCGTGGGCGATGAGCGCAGCGGGACGAACGGCGCGGAGCAGCTCCTCGCGATCGAGCACGGCGCGGGTGGCGTGCGCCTGTGGCATGACCTGCTGGTAATTGGGAAACTGGCCGTCGATGAGGCGGCTGACGAGATCGATGCCATCGAGGTGGAACAGGACCTGGTTGCGACCGGCGGCCAGCACGACCTCGACCGGGTCGTCGACGTCGGCGAGGATACGCGACAGCTCGTTGAGGGCGCGCGCCGGGATGACGACGCTCGTTTCCGGTACCGGGTCCAGGATCGGCACGGTCTTGACCGCGATCCGGTAGTTGTCGGCTGCGGCCAGGGTCAGCTGGTCACCCTCGAAACGCGCCAGCACACCCGTCAGGATGGGCCGGGCCTCGTCGCTCGCCGCGGCGAACGCAGTCTCGGCCAGCGCCCGGCGCAGGACGTTCTGGGCGATCCGCGTCGTCGGGCGCTCCCCGGCAGTCTGGATCGCCGGAAACTCGTCGGCGTCGATCCCCTTGATGTGGGTCTGGAAGCGGCCGGCCTTGACGTGCAGCGTGTCGCCTGCGGTCACCTCGAGCTCGACCTTGTCGCCGGGCGGCAGCGAGTTCACGAGGTCCGTGAGGAGCTTGGCGGGAACGGTCGTGGCGCCGTCCTCGTCGATCTTGCCCGGGACCCAGTAGGTGATCCCGATCTCGAGGTTGGTGGCCGTCAGCTTCAGCCCGGCGTCCTCGGTCTTGAGCAGTACGTTGGCCAGGACCGGCAGCGTGCTCCGACTGGAGACCGCCCG
>CAZFXH010000179.1:0-7293 GCA_964522905.1 uncultured Anaerolineaceae bacterium | reverse complement strand
GTCCGACCGGCCGACGCAGCTGCTGCCGATCAGCCAGCTGCTCCGCCTGTCGGTCTACTGGCTGGGCCTCATCGCGGTCGTCAGCGGAATCGGCGTGATCCTCCAGGAGCGCATCAAGGACCTCGTCCCCGATCCGACCATCCAGTACACGACCCTCGGCGTCATCCAGGCGGCCGGGGTGCTCATCGCGGTCCTCGTCCAGCCGATCGCGGGGTCGGTCAGCGACTACACGATCAGTCGGTTCGGGCGGCGCAAGCCGTACATCCTCGTCGGGACCCTGCTCGACGTGGTGTTCCTCATCGGCATCGCGACGTCGAACACCGTGCTGGCCGTCGGGGCGTTCGTGGTCCTGCTCCAGTTCAGCGCCAACTTCGCCCAGGGGCCGTTCCAGGGCTACGTGCCGGACCTCATCCCGCCCGCCCAAGTCGGACTGGCGAGTGGACTCGTCGGCCTGTTCACGGTCCTCGGCGTGGTGGTCGGCACGGCGCTCGCGTCGCTCGGCCTGGCGATGGGTGACTTCACGATCCCGACGATCGCACTCGGCGTCATCGAGCTCGTCACGATGCTGTCGCTGTTCTTCCGGCTCGACGAGGGGCGGGCGGCCAAGGACCGCGGCGGTCGGAGCTGGACCTCGGTCGCGATCGAGGCGTGGGGCCGGGATGTCCTGCGCGAGCGCAGCTTCATGTTCCTCGTGGCCTCGCGCTTCTTCGTCCTTGGCGGGGGTGCATTCCTCATCGTGCTGCTCGTTCCGTATCTCGAGCGAGCACAGGGCATCACGGACCCGGACGAGCGGGCCCTCCTGATCCTCGTGACGACCGGCATCGTGGCCCTGTGCACGGCGATCTCGACGATCCCGGCCGCCCGGCTCGGAGACCGGTTCGGCCGCAAGCGGGTCATCTACGCGGCATGTCTCATCGCAGGCGCGGGGATGACGCTCTGTGCCCTGGCGCCTTCGATTCCGATCTTCGTCGGCGGGGCCATCCTGATGGGCGTGGGGACCGGCAGCTTCCTTTCCGTTGACTGGGCGCTCATGACCGAGATCATCCCCAAGGATTCCTCTGGTCGATTCATGGGGATCTCGAATGTGGCGACCGCGACGAACGGGGTCATCTCGGCCTTTATCGGCGGGATCCTCGTCGACGCGCTGGTGAGCGCGGGTAACCCGACCCTCGGGCCGCGCGTGGCGTTCCTGCTGGCACCGGTCTGGCTCCTCATCGGCGCGTTGCTGTTGCGGCCGGTCGTCGAGCCATCACGGCCCGAGCAGGCAGACTCGCACGGGGTCGGCCAAGCTGAGCCCGGCGTGGCCTGAGCGGCACGGAGGGGTGAAGGTGAGCATCGAGAGCGCCGCCTCGCTGCGGCCTACGACCCCGCTGGCCCTTGGGCACCTAGTCCGGATCTCGCTCTATTGGCTGGGTCTCACGGCCATCGACGGGGCCGTTGGGCTATTCATCCAGAACCGCCTCAATTTCGGTGGGTTCGCTGATCCCCTCGAGATCGGCCGGATCACGTTCCTTCTGTCGATCCCAGCGGCGATCATCTCGATCCTCATCCAGCCCACGGTCGGCACCATCAGCGACTATACGGTCAGTCGCTGGGGCCGACGCAAGCCGTATATCGTCATCGGTTCGCTGTTGGACGTGGTCTTTCTCGCCGGCATCGCGACGGCCAACAACGTCCTGATCCTGGGCGCCTTCGTGGCGCTGCTGACGTTCAGCACGAACGTGGCACGCGGCCCCTTCCAGGGCTACGTCCCGGACCTCGTCCCCGAGAAACAGGTCGGCCTCGCCAGCGCGATGGTCGGGCTCATGCAGATCCTGGGCAACGTCACGGGCTTCGTCCTCGTGACGCTGGCGGTGATCATCGGTCGGATCGAGCTGGCAATCGCGGCCGTCGCCCTGGTGGAGCTCGCGACCATGATCGCGGTGGTCGCCCGGGTGGGCGAGGGCCAGCCGCCCAAGTCGCGAGAGGGCCGAAGCTGGTCGTCGATCCTGCGCGAGACGTGGGGTACTGATGTCCTCAAGGAGCGTTCGTACGTCTGGCTGCTCACGTCGCGCCTGTTCTTCCTGATGGGCGGCGCCATGCTCGTGAACTACATCCTCGTTTACCTCAAACAGACCCATGGGCTCGGCGAGGAAGCTGCGAACACGACGAACCTCGTCATGCTCGTGACGATCATCGTGGCCAATGTGTTGGCCATCGTGCCGTCCGCGAAGATCTCGGACCGCATCGGTCGGAAGCCAGTGATCTACGCGAGCTGCGTCGTCGGTTTCCTGGGGGTGGCGCTCGCCGCGCTCGCCCCGAGCATCCCGGTGGCCATCGTCGGCGGCGCGCTGTTCGGGGCATCCGCCGGGACGTTTCTGGCCGTGGACTGGGCGCTGATGACCGACATCATCCCCAAAGCCTCGTCGGGACGGTACATGGGACTGTCCAACGTGGCCACGACCTCATCGACGTTGCTGGCCGTGGCCTCGGGCGGGCTCGTGCTCGATGCAGTGAGCGCGGCGATGGGCCTGGACGCCGGCCCTCGAGCCGCCTACCTCCTTGGGGCCGCGTACTACGTGATCGCCGCGCTCACGCTCCGCCCAGTCGTCGAGCCAGCACGGCTTTCAGGTCGTTTCGGTACAGCCACGGGATGAACGCCCACAGATACACGAGGTAGTCCAGCCGGATCGGGCGGGCCCCGAAGGCGAACAGCGCCTGGAACTGCTGGATCGTCTCTGGCAGCAGGGCGATGCTCAACAGCACGGCGAGGCATAGCCACACGAGGCCGAGGCGGCGGGCCCGCGGCCCAAGCAGGGTCCAGTGGATCGCCGGCAGCCACTTCATCCAGGTCGCGAGGGCCCACAGCAGGCCGCCCAGCCGCGGCCCGGTGAACTGGGTGGCCCACAGCATCAGCGTCAGCTGGAGGTTGATGTTGCCGGTGTCGAGGTTCACCGCGACAGAAAAACCCAGGACGAACACGACGATCGCGGTCGTCAATGGCCTCCGCTGGTACGCCCAATGGACGGTCCACAACAGCAGCAGGATCGTCGAACCGCGCCATACGACCCACGCGACGTCCCATGGCAGCAGCGCCCACGGCGCGAACAGCGGCAACATCCACGGGGCGTACACGTACGGAAGGAATGGCCCGGTGGGGTGATACGGATCGCCGCCGTTGAGCCAGATTCGCACGCCGGCCCAGTACGCCCGGGCATCCGCTCCGGCTGCCTCGCCCCGGCCGATCAAGAAGGCGGCCATCAGCGAGAAGGCCAGACTGAGCACGACGATGGCGATGACCCGCCGGTGATCGCGCAGACGTGATGCCTCGCGCCGCATGGCCCGCCGGTAGACCCCGGCCCGGCGGCGCGTCGGGGCGCCCAGCAGGTCGGTGAGGTCCGCGGCGATGCGGCCGCGTCCCCGGACGGTTCCAGGGACCGGGTGGAGCTCCGGCGGGTGTGGCGCGTCCGCGTCGGCCATGCGCGGGCATTCTCGCACGGCTCCATCGGCCGTCCGGGTATCCTTCCCGGGATCGCCCCAGGAGTCGAGCCAGGTCGTGACCGAAGGATCCGTCATCATCATCGGCGGCGCGGAGGACAAGGTCCGCGACCGCGTCATCCTGAGCCGCTTCGCGACGCTCGCGGGCGGGCGGGATGCGAACGTTGTCGTGATCTCGACGGCGTCGTCGATGGGCGTCGAAGCCGGTGCGCGCTACAAACAGGTGCTCGGCGAGCTCGGCGTGACCAAGGTCCGGACGGTCCACGCGATCACGCGGGCCCAGGCCAACGACGAGAAGGCGGCCCACGCGATCCGCAGCGCGTCGGGCATCTTCCTGACCGGCGGGAACCAGCTCCGGCTATCGTCCACGATCGGCGGGACGCGGCTCGCGGACGCGGTGCTGGACCAGTTCCGCCAGGGAGCCGTGGTCGCGGGCACGAGCGCGGGCGCCAGCGCCCTGTCGAGCCACATGATCGCGTTCGGAGCGTCGGGGGCGACGCCCAAGCACCGGATGGCCCAGATCGCGGCGGGGCTCGGCGTGCTGCCCGGGGTGATCGTCGACCAGCACTTCCAGCAGCGGAACCGACTCGGCCGGCTGCTCAGCCTCATCGCCCAGAACCCGAGCCTGCTCGGTCTCGGCGTCGATGAGGACACCGCCGGGGTCGTGGGCGTGGACCACATCATGGAGGTCATCGGGCGTGGCTCGATCACGGTGGTCGACGGCGCCCGTTCCGAGACCGACGCCTGGGAGGTCAAGGGTCACCGCCCGCTGATGATCAGCGGCGTCGTGCTCCACTCCCTGCCCGCCGGCTACCGTTTCGACCTGCGCCGGCGTGAGCGGATCGTCGCCCCAGCGCTTCACGCGCTGGCTGGCGGCGAGGTCGCATCCAGCTAGAGCACGAGCACACGCCGCCGTACACTGGCGGTCATCCACCGCACGGAGGCCAGCGTGACCGAGACCGCGGGACCCACGACGAAGCGCGCGCGGCGGTCACGGTCCACCCCGACGAGCGCAGGCTCGGCCAAGCCGCTGCCCACGCTGCGCATCCTCGAGACGCGGGTCCTGCGCGGCCCCAACTACTGGGCGCGCGAGCCGGTGATCCGGCTGCTCGTCGACCTCGGCGTCCTCGAAGACTTCCCGTCGGACAAGATCCCGGGCTTCATCGATGCGCTCGTCGCGCTCCTGCCGACGCTCGAGGATCACGCCTGCTCCCTGGGTCGCCGCGGCGGGTTCATCACCCGGCTGCGTGACGGGACCTGGGCCGGTCACATCGCCGAGCACCTCGCCCTCGAGTTCCAGAACCTCGCCGGGACCGCCGTCCGCCACGGCAAGACCCGCTCAGCCGGCCCGCGTGGCCAGTACAACTGCATCTACGAGTACGGCGAGGAGGCCGTCGGTCTCGAGGCGGGTCGGATGGCCGTGGCCCTGGTCAACCACCTGATCGCCCCGGACGACCCCGAGTACTTCTTCGACTTCGCGCCGGAGCTCGAGAACCTGATCCGCCTGGCCGAGCGCCAGGCCTTCGGCCCTTCGACCCAGGCGCTCATCGACGAAGCCGTGAGCCGCGACATCCCGTTCATCCGGCTGGACCGTCACTCGCTCGTCCAGTTCGGCCATGGCGTCCACCAGCAGCGCATCCGGGCGACCATGACGTCGAAGACCTCGGCCATCGGGGTCGACGTGGCGTCCGACAAGAGCCTGACCAATCGCCTGCTCGACTCGGGCGGCCTCCCGGTCCCGCGCGCGGACGTCGTCGAAACCGAGGAGGCGGCCGTGGTGGCGGCCAGGCGCATCGGTTTCCCGTGCGTCCTCAAGCCGCTCGATGGGAACCACGGCCGGGGCGTCCACCTCGACCTGCGCTCCGAGGAGGCCGTACGCGCCGCGTTCCAGGGCGCCCTGGCGCAGAGCCGCACGGGTGTCGTGGTCGTCGAGAGTTACGTCACGGGCAACGACTACCGCTGCCTCGTGATCGGCGGCAAGGTCGCGGCGATCGCCGAGCGCGTCCCGGCCAGCGTCACCGGCGACGGCGAACACACCGTTCGCGAATTGGTCGACCTGGCCAACGCGGACCCACGCCGGGGGATCGGGCACGAGAAGGTCCTGACCCGGATCAGGGTCGACGATGCGGCCATCGAGATCGTCAAGACGCAGGGGTTCGCGCTCGACGACGTGCCACCCGAGGGCACGTGGATCAAGCTCGCACTGACCGGCAACATGTCGACCGGCGGGACGTCCATCGACCGGACGATCGAAGCCCACCCGGACAACGTCGAGATCGCCGAGACGGCCGCCGGGATCGTCGGGCTCGACGTTGCCGGCATCGACTTCATCTGCCCCGACATCGCGACCCCGGTCCGCGAGACCGGCGGCGCGATCGTGGAGGTGAACGCGGCGCCCGGGTTCCGGATGCACACGAACCCGACCGAAGGCGAGCCGCAGTACGTCGCGCGGCCGGTCATCGATTCGCTGTTTCCGCCCGGGGTATCGTCGCGGATCCCCATCGTCAGCGTGACCGGAACGAACGGCAAGACCACGACGGTCCGGATGATCAGCCACATCCTCAAGCTCATGGGCCGGCGCGTCGGGATGACCTCGACCGACGGCATCGTCATCGATGGACGGCTGATCAAGAAGGGCGACATGTCGGGGCCGAAGTCGGCCCTGATGGTGCTCCAGAATCCGACCGTGGACACGGCGGTGTTCGAGGTCGCCCGTGGCGGGATCCTGCGCGAGGGCCTTGGCTATGATCGCAACGACGTCGCGGTCGTGACCAACGTGAGCGGCGATCACCTCGGTTTGGGCGGGATCACCTCCCTGGGCCAGCTCGCGAACGTCAAGGGCGTGGTGGTGGAGGCCGTCCCACGTACCGGCACGGCCGTGCTCAATGCAGACGACCCGCATGTCTACCGGATGGGCCGCCACTGCGCGGGTCGCGTGGTGCTGTTCAGCATGGCCACGCAGAAGGGCGACGACGGCTTCGACCGCATCGACGGGCACACGAGCCGGGGCAACGCCGCGTTCTGCCTGGAGCCCAGTGCCGAAGGCGAGCTCATCGTCCTGCGCCTCGGCAGCCGCAAGATGCCGGTGCTCTACACGCACCTGGTCCCGGCGACGTTCAGTGGGCGGGCGCGGATGAACGTGGCGAACGCACTCGCGGCCGCCGCGGCGGCGTGGGCCGCGGGCGCCCACCTGCACGACATCCGCCAGGGCTTGCGGACCTTCACGACTTCGTTCTTCCAGGCGCCGGGCCGGCTCAATCTGCTCGACGTGGGTGGGGTGCGCGTCGTGATCGACTACTGCCACAACGTTGACGGCATGCGCCAGCTCGCCGATTTCGTGACCCGGATGATGGTCGAGCCGCAGACGAAGGCCGGACGCATCGGGACTTCCGCGCTCGCCGCGCGCTCGGGTCGGGCGATTGGCGTGCTGGGCATCCCGGGCGACCGCCGCGACGACGATCAGCGCGAATACGGCGCGATCGCCGCGGGCGCCTTCGACGAGATCATCGTGCGCGAGGACAAGAACCTGCGCGGCCGGGCTGCTGGCGCGACCGCGGCGAACGTGATCGAGGGGGTGCGATCGGCCAAGGCGACCGGGACTGCGCGAACGACGCGCGCCGACAAGGTGCTCGAGGAGATGACGGCGGTCCGCACGGCCCTCCGCCGCGCGATCCCGGGCGACCTTGTCGTGTGCTGCGTCGACGACGCGATCGGGGTGTACCGCGAGGCGATGGCGGCCGCGGGCACCTCACGCGCCGGCGGGATGGCATTTGCCGATCCGGGTGAGCTCGAGGTGCCGGACGGGTAGCACAACGG
>CAZFXH010000178.1:0-2971 GCA_964522905.1 uncultured Anaerolineaceae bacterium | reverse complement strand
ATCGGCGCCTCGGGCGTCGGCTATTTCGATCGCTGGGGGCTGGCTGGCCCGTTCCATTTCATCGTCTTCCTGAGCCTGCTCGCGCTTCTTGGGCTATCGCTGGCCCGCAACCCGGTCCCGTTGTGGCTCCGGGTGGGCGTGCTCGGGCTCGGGCTCGGGGCCCTGCTCCTCGGCCTGACCTGGCCGTACCTCGTCGGTCTGTCCGGCACAGGCCCCGGGGCGATGGTCGTTGCGATCGGCGCGCTGGTCCTGGTTGCGGCCGGCATCGGCGCGCTCGCCAGCGACCGTCACGCCAACGAGGATCGACCCGTCTGAGCCCGGTGGCGCTGGGACCACCGAGGCAAGGATCGCCGAGGTCCCCTGCTACACTGCCGCGCAACTTCGGCCTGACCACCAGCGGGCGTCCGGCCGGCCCACATCCACGACCACGGAGGCCCGCCAGGGCATGGATCAGATCCTCGACGGCATCGGCGACACGATCGGCGACATCATCGCGAGCGACGTCGTCCAGGTCGGCCTGCGGCTGATCTTCATCTACATCGCCATCCTGTGGATCGCGTCGGCCTACTGGGCGTTCCGCGACATGCAGCAGCGGTCGGACAACGCGATCCTGCCCTACCTGGTCGCGGCCGGGATCATCCTGTTCACCCCGTTCTTCTTCATCTTCGCGGTGTGGGTCTACAAGATCGTCCGGCCCCACGAGAAGATCGGTGAGGTCTGGGAGCGCAACCTGGCGGAGGAAGCCCTGCTGGCCGAGGTCGAGGCCATCCGCCACTGTCCGACCTGCGAACGGCGCGTCGACGATGAATGGATCATCTGCCCGAACTGCCGGACGCGCCTGAATCGCGTCTGCCCGAACTGCTCGCGCCTCGTAGGCCTGGACTGGTCGCTGTGCGCCTGGTGCGGCAAGGACTTCGAGCGGCGTGAGATCGCGGCGGCCGCCATGATCGAGCCGCTGCCATCCGGCCTGGAGCCGACCGGTCGGATCGCTGCGCCGACGAGCGCGTCGACGCCGGCCATCCCCGCGTCCATCCAGACGACCGTCCGGTCGCGTGGCAGTTCGCGCGGTTCGGGCCGCTCTGCCGCCACCGGGGATCCGCTGCCCGAGCGTTGATCCCGTCCGATCCGGGGTCTTCGGATCCGATCGAACCTTCCTCCGGCCCGCCCGACGACGAACCTCGCGCCGCCCGGCCTGGTGCCGGCACATTCACGATCGAGGGACGGGCCGCGCCCGCCCTGTTCGTGGTCGGCTGGCTCGCCACGCTCCTCGGGATCGGCGCGATCTTCGTCGCGCTGCTCGCGGGCGGGTCGGTCGCCCGCCTCGTCGTCCTCGTCCTCGGCCTGATCCTGCTGTCGGTCGGGCTCATCGCCGGGGCAGGCAGCCAGGGCATCGAGCGTCGAGCCCGGGCCACGGGAGCGTATGCGGGTCCGTCGCCGCTCCTCGTCTTCGCGGTGTCGATCCCGTTGACGATCCTTGGCACCGCTGGCGTAGGCCTCGGGCTGTCCGCCCTCGGGATCGACGTGCGGTCCCCCATCGCAGCGGTCGCGGCCGTCTCGATCCAGGCCCTGATCTACGTCGGCCTGATTCGGCTGCTCGTCATCGACGCGGGCGCGCTTCGCTGGGCCGAGATGGGGCTACGCCGGTTCGATGGACGGGCGTTTGGCGAGTTGGCCGGCGGCGCCCTCTGGGCCCTCCCGGTCATCCTCGCGACGGCGGTCCTCGCGGCCCTGATCACAAGGTTCGTCCCCGTCAGTCCCGAGAGCCCACTGCCTCCGGCAGGGACGGTCCCCGGGTTCCTCTTGAACCTGCTGGCCGGCGCGGTGATCGCGCCGATCGGGGAAGAACTGTTCTTCCGAGGCTTCGCCGTGACCGCCTGGCTGCCCGATATCGGGGAGCGGCGTTCGCTCATCCGAGTCGCACTGTTCTTTGCGGCAGCCCATGTCCTGACGATCGCCGGCTCCACAGCGGATCAGGCCATCGCACTGGCATTCGTCGCATTCGCGTCGCGGATCCCGGTGGCGCTCGCCCTCGGCTGGCTGTTCCTGAAGCGGCGCAGCGTCTGGGCACCGATCGGGCTGCACGCGACGTTCAACGCGATTCTCCTCACGCTCGGCGAGATCGCGGCGCGCGGCGGGCTCGTCCCAGGTTGACCCTCCGGCCCGCTTCTCTCAGGTGGCCCGCCCGTTTCCGATGTGCGCCCAGCGGCGCTAACGACGAAGGAGTCGGTCCGAGCGCGCTGCGCTTCGTCGTTCAAGCCGCCGAGCGGCCGGTTCGACGAACATGGAAGCGTCCGTTCGATAGACGCACCGCTCGGCGGCGAGTCGACGAAGCACATTCGTCGTTGGCGCCGCTCAGCGGCGGCCGGACCGGCCATGGGCGCGGTCGGCGACGAATGAGGTTCCGCTCCGCGCCGAGCCGATGAGCCATCGCGAAGTCCGCGTTGAGTCACCGGTGAGGGCTGCTGACTAGGCTCTGCGTCGTCCCCGAGGTCCGGACGGCGGGGGGAATCGGCGGGCTCTCGTCGTCCGGACCCTCGGGGATCCCCGATCCGCCGCGCCCGCCCTGGAGGTTCGCGGTGGTCGGTGCCCGGGTTCCCGTCGGCCGTCGTGGTCATACGATCCGCGAGCTGCCGGCCGCCGAACGACCACGCGAGCGGCTCGCCCAGCGCGGGCCCGGCGGGTTGACGGCCGCGGAGCTGATCGCATTGCTGTGGGGGAGCGGGGTCCGCGGGCGGTCCGCGGTGGACCTCGCGACGGATGCCCTGAGGGGCTACGACGGCCTGGCCGGGCTGGCTCGTGCGAGCGACCTGGAGCTCGCGGCCATCCCGGGCGTCGGCCAGGCGAAGGCCGCCCAGCTCCTCGCGGCCTTCGAGCTCGGGCGGCGCCTTATGGCCGACTGGCCGGCGGGTCGCTGGTCGATCCGAGGACCCCACGATGTGGCCGACCGGCTGATCCTCCAGATGGGCCGGCT
>CAZFXH010000177.1:0-6784 GCA_964522905.1 uncultured Anaerolineaceae bacterium | reverse complement strand
GCGATCCGATCGGCGATGACCCAGGCCAGCGACAGGTCGTGGGTGATGAACAGGTAGGTGAGCCCACGCTCGCGACGGAGTTCGAGCATCAGGCGCAGGAGCTCCGTCCGGATCGACACGTCCAGCATCGAGACCGGCTCGTCGGCCACGATCAGCTCCGGCCCCATCACGAGCGCTCCTGCGATCACGACCCGCTGGCGCTGGCCGCCGGACAGCTCGTGCGGATAGCGGAGCGCGTACTCGACGGCCGGCCGCAGGCCCGCGGCGTCCAGGGCGGCGAAGACCCGCCGATCACGCTCCGCGCGGCCGAGGCCCGGCTCGTTCACGGCCAGGGGTTCATCCACGAAGTCGAAGATGGTCTGTCGCGGGTTCAGCGTCTCGTACGGATCCTGGAAGATCGGCTGCACGCGCCGTCGATAGTCTCGCAGCGCCCGCGTCCCCCATAGCGAGCTGACGTCCTGACCGTCGAACGTCACGCGTCCGGCTGTCTGCGGCGTGAGCTTCACGATCACGCGGCCCGCCGTCGTCTTGCCACTCCCCGATTCGCCGACGAGCGCCAGCACCTCACCCTTCTCGAGAGTGAGGTCGATCCCATCGACCGCGCGGACGACCCCGGCCGGCCGGCGCGCAATCGTGTCCAGGAGCCCGCCGCGCACGGGGAAATGGACCTCAAGCCCCTCGAGACGCAGGATCTCGGTCACGCCTCGTCCGCCGGATCGTCCTGGCGGAGCTCGGCGTCCGGGACCGGAGCCGCGTCGAGTGGCAGGGGCGACGCGACCGGGACGGGCGCGACGAGAAGCCCCTCGCCTTCGGGCGGATACAGGTGGCACGCGACCCGGGCGCCATCCGCGAAATGGACCTCGGGCGGCATCACCTCGGTGCAGACCGGCATGACGGCCGGGCAACGCGGGGCGAACGGGCAACCGACCGGCGGGTGGCGCAGGTCCGGCGGCGCGCCGGGGATGACGTCCAGCGTGCGCCGGTCCGCTCGGATGTTCGGGAAGGACGACAGCAGCTTCTGCGTGTAGGGGTGGCGGGGCGCGGTGAAGACACGATGCACCGGCCCTTCCTCCGCGACCTTGCCCGCATACATCACGAGCACGCGGTCGCAGGTCTCGGCGATGACCGACAGATCGTGGGTGATGAGCATCAGCGACAGCCCGAGCTCGTGGCGCAGGTTCTCGAGCAGCTCCAGGATCTGGGCCTGGACCATCACATCGAGCGCGGTGGTCGGTTCATCGCCAAGGACAAGGGCCGGATCGCAGGCCAGCGCCATCGCGATCATCGCCCGCTGGCGCATCCCGCCCGAGAGCTCGTGCGGGTAGCCGACGCCGCGCTTGCGCGGGATGCCGACGAGCTCGAGCAAGTCTCCCGCGCGCGTACGCGAGGCCTCCCGCGACAGGCCCAGCCGCAGCTCGATGGGCTCGGCGATCTGGTCGCGCACGCGGATGACCGGATTGAGCGCGTTCATGGCGCCCTGGAAGACGATCGCGATCTCTCGCCAGCGATAGCGCTGGAGCTGGCGATCCGACTTCTGGACCAGGTCGATCCCGAACAGCTTGACCTTGCCGTCCACGATCCGTCCGTTGGATGGCAGGAGCCGGACGAGCGACAGTGCGGTCGTGGTCTTGCCGCACCCGGACTCGCCGGCGATCCCCAGCGCTTCACCGTCGTCCAATCGGAAGCTCACGCCACGGACGGCCTCGACCTGGCCGTTCGGCAGGGCGAAATGGACCGTCAGGTCATCCACCTCGAGGAGCGGTGCGGCCGGATCGGCCTGCTTCGGCAGCGGCCACAGGCGCCGGCCGCGGATGGCCTCCCGGTCCGTTGCCGGCGCGGCGGCAGGCGCCACGTCGGGCGCCAGCGGGACCTCCTCGGCGGTCACCGGCGGCCCCGCAACCTGGGATTGAGGATCTCGTCGAGCGCTCCACCGACGAGCGTGAACGCCAGGACGACGAGGATGATCGCGATGCCGGGTGGGGCGATCACCCACCACGCGCCGAGCCCGGCCGCCCCGTCAGCCTGGGCCTGGTTGAGCAGCTGTCCCCACGACGGCTGGAACGGATCGCCCAGACCGATGAACGACAGCGTCGTCTCGGTCAGCACGGCCCCGGCGAAGGTCAGGACCGTGTTCGCCACGATCAGGTTCAGGACATTGGGCAGGATGTGGCGCCGCATGATCCAGCCCGGGCCCGCACCGATGACCCTGGCTCGATCCACGAAGGCGCGCTCACGCAAGGACAGCGTCTGGCTCCGGATGATCCGCGCCGTCGCCGCCCAGGACGTGATGCCGATGACCACGACGATCACGACGAGCGTCATGCGCATCCCGAAGAGCTCGGCCTGGGTGCCGATGATGTCGAGCAGGATCGGCGCGAGGATCAGCGCCAGGACGAAGGTCGGCAGGACAAGGAAGAAGTCCGTGATGCGCATCAGGAACGTGTCGATACCGCCGCCAAGAAACCCGCTGATGATCCCGATCAACGCCCCGATGAAGACCGTGATGACCGTCGCGAGCAGCCCGATGACCATCGAGACGCGGGTGCCATGGACGGTCAGGTTCAGCATGTCACGGCCCTGGCGGTCGGTCCCGAAGATGTGCTGCGGGCTCGGCGCGTCGAACCGCTCGCCGGTCGCGGTCACCACGTTCTCGAGCGGCCCGACGAACAGGTCCGGCGCGATCGCGAGGATGGTGAAGACCAGCAGGATGACCCCACCGACGATGCCGTCGCGGCGGCTGACGAAGCGACCGACGAATCCGGTAAAGCGCCGAAGCTGGAGGCGCAGCCTGGCGTGACGGACATCCTCGACGACCGCAGCCGCGTCGGCCGTCACGTGCGCACCCGCGGATCGAGGATGCCGTAGACGAGATCGGCAACGAGGTTCGCCACGACCACCGAAACCGCCAGCAACAGGAAGATGCCCTGCAGGACCGGGTAGTCCCGCGCCGACAGCGCATCGACCGTCAGCGTTCCGATGCCCGGCCAATTGAAGACGACCTCGGCCGTGATCGCACCCGCGATGACGTAGCCGAACTGGATGGCCACGATCGTCACCGCCGGCAGCAGCGCGTTGGGAAGCGCGTGCGCCCGGAGGATGTGCGCGTCGGGGAGGCCCTTGGCGCGAGCCGTCTGGACGTAGTCCTCGGACAGCGTCCCGATGATCGACGAGCGCATCAGGATGGAGTAGAGCCCGATGAGCCCGAGCGAGACCGTCGCGAGGGGCAGGAACAGGTGGTGCAGGAAGTCGGCGAGCCGGTGAACCACGGTCGGGTAGCTGGCGCCCGCCGTCAGCATCCCGTTCGTCGGGAACCAGCCAAGGGTGGACGCGAAGATGACGAGCAGGAACAGGCCCAGCACGAAGTACGGCGTCGCATACAGGATCAGCGATACCCCGTTCCCGACATAGTCCACCGTGCCGCCGCGTTTCCAGCCGGCGTACGCGCCCAGGGCCATGCCAACGAAGATCGCGATGATCTCGCCGAGGCCGAACAGGATCACCGTGGGCCAGATGCGGCTACCGAGCACCTCGGTGACCGGCTGGCCTCGGTACTTGTAGGACAGCCCGAAATCTCCCTGGGCGGTGGATGCCACGAACGAGACGAATTGGTCGGGGAACAGCGGCTTATCCAGGCCCCACTTGGCACGCAGGGCGACCTTGACCTCGGCTGAGATGTTCGGATTGCGGGTCAGGACCCGCTCCGGCGACCCGGGCATCATCCGGAAGAGGATGAAATTCAACAGCACGATGAAGAGGATCGTCAGCAGCGCCTGGATCACGCGCCGGACGAGGAACTGCGAGCCCACGGGTGCCCGCGGTCACACCGCGAGGACCGCGCGAACGCGGTCCTCGCGCCTGGGGAGCGGGCGGCGGGCGGAAGCCCGCTCCGTCACTCCTCCTCCGACGTCACATCGGTCGGGGTGGCAGGTCCTCCCGTGGTGTCGGTGCCGGCTCCCCCCACGGTCGCGACGCGGCGGCGCCGGCGCACGAGGATGAGCGCGACGACCGCGACGGCGACCAGCGCGAGGATGGCCGCGAGCAGGCTGTTGGCGATGAGCGCGGCCGGGACGTCCGACGCCCCACCCAACTGGAGCTGGGTGTAGCCGTAGGGCCCGTACCCGAAGAACGGTGTCCCGTTATCGGGCTGGTTCACCCACCCGCTGTACCGGTCGGTCCGGTAGGCGTGCAGCGAGGCGTCGTAATACAGGACGTGGTACGGCGCCTCGTTGTAGACGATCTCCTGCATCTGGTCCATCAAGCCCTTGCGAGCCTCGGGCGTCGTCGCCTCGTTCTGCTGGTTGAACAGGTCGTCGTAGGCCTGGTTGCAGTACATCGAGTCGCTCGACGTGCCGATCTGATCGCAGGTGAAGATCTCGAGCAGCGAGTTGGGATCGACGTCGCCGCCCCAGCCCCAGATGAACAGGTCGTAATCGGCCTTGTAGTCGGCCTCGGGGTCGGCCTCCGGCGGGAGCATCAGGTCGACCAGCGTGTCGGAGTCGAACTGGGACGGGTTGACCGCGATCCCGAGATCGGCCCACCACGTCTGGATGAACTCGGCCGTGGTCGCATAGGTCGTGTCGGAGTCCGGGAACACGAGGTCCAGGACGATCGGGTTGCCTTCCTTGTCGAGCCTTCGGTTCTGGCCGTCCAGGACGTACCCGGCCGCCTCGAGCTTCTGGCCGGCGACCGCGAGGTCGAATGTCCTGGGCGTCGCGGGAGCCTTGTGCCACGCCGTCTGGAACGGTGGGACCTGGGTGGTGCCAGGTTCGCCGTATCCCCCGAGGACGTCCGCGATCAGACGATCCTTGTCGATGGCATAGCCCAGGGCGTCGCGGAATGCGGCGTCGAGCAGGGCCGGCGTCGACGGCCCACCACCCTCGATCGTGTTGCCGGTGCCGGTGCCGTAGGTGTTGAAACCAAGCTCGGTGAAACCGTTGGCCGTGCCGGCCACCGTCACCACGTTGGGAAGGCCGGTGAGCTGGTCGAACTGGTCGGAGAGGACGCCCTGCGCGTAGTCGAGCTCGCCGCTACGAAGCGCCTGCGCCATCGTGTCCTCGGTCCCGAAGAACTGGGTCACGATCTCGTCGGCCGCCAGGGGCGTGGCGGTCCAGTTCGGGTTCTTCGCGAACCGGACGAACTGGCCCGTCTGCCATTCCTGGGCCTGGTACGGCCCCGAGCCGACGATCGGAGGATCGAACTGGTCGTCGCAGATCGTTTCTTCCTTCGACGCCCAGATGTGGGCCGGGACGATCGGCACGTAGGTGTTGAGGATCCGGTCATTCGCGCGTTCGAGCGTCACGACGACCGTCTGCGGGTCGGGGGCGGTCACGCCCGTCACCGCAGCATTGGTGAGATACGGGTCGAGGTAGCCCAGGCACATCGCCGCCGCCTCGGACGCGGCCGCATCCATCACCATCTGGAACGAGAAGCGAACGTCCTCCGAGGTGGCGGGCTGGCCGTCCGACCAGACCTTGCCGGCAGGGATCTTGAACGTGTACTCGGTGCCGGCGTCATTGACGGTCCACGACTCAGCGAAGCCCGGGACGGGCTCCAGCTTCTGGCCGAAGCCGACGAGCAGCTCGTAGTTGAGCGTGAAGACCTCGAATCCGACGACCAGCGCCGTCTGGTACGGGTTCATCGAGTCGAGGTCCTGGGTGGTCCCCACGCGGAGCACGTTCTGCGCCTGGGCGCTGGTCAGGCCCGCGGCGGGCAGCACGAGGGCCACTACGAGACCTACCGCCATCAAGGCGCGTGCGGTACGAGTGCGCAGGGACTGTCGCATCGATGCCTCCTCCTGGCGACCCGGCGTGTCCGGATCGCTCGTCGTGCCTACCCGGCCGAGTGGCCGTACGGTGGCACACGCCGCCGGGCGGCGCAAGAAATCGGCCCGTAGCGTGCGTCTCAGACGAGCCAGCTCGTGGGTGGATCATCCTCGAGAAGGATCGGGCGATCGATCCGGAATGCCGCCAGCTCCCGGTCGGACGCTGATGAGCCGTCAAGCGCGAGCTCGACCAGGACGCAGCCCAGGACCGACGCGAACTTGAAGCCGTGGCCGGCGCCCAGCCCGACGACGACGCCGGCCGTGTCGGGCAGGCGGTCGACGACGAAGTCCCGATCCGGCGTCAGCGTGTAGAGACAGGTCTTCGTGAGGAGCTCGGGGCCGGCCGCATCGGGCAGGTACGTCTCGGTGAATCGCCGCACCCGCGCGTACATCGCGTCGTCGCGATCGAAGGTCCGGGTGGCGGGCGTCGTGGGCTGCCCCCCGGCGTCCTGGGCGACCTTGGGCCCGGCCTCGCCATAGGTGGGGATGCCGTAGAACGAGGGCTCGTCCATCCAGATCCAGACGGGGAAGCGATCGGGGGCGAAGGCCGCCGGATCGGCTGCCGCGAAGTAGGTCACCTGCTCCTTGGTCACGGTCAGGGGCAGGCGGCGGTCGAATCCCGCGAGCAGCTCGTTCGTCCAGGCGTCGGCGGCCAGGACGACGTGGCCAGCACGATGGACCCTGCCGTCGGCGGTCTCGACTTCGATCTCGCCCGTTGCGTCGCGGAGGCCCACGACCGGAGAGCGGTCGCGGAGCGTTGCACCGTATTCGCGCGCGAGACGCTGGTGCGCTTCGTTGGCGCGAATCGGGTCGGCGAGGCCGGACTGTGCCTGGAACAGGCCGTGATGCTCGTCATCCAGCCGCCACTGCGGCCAGCGCCGCATGATCTCGGCGGCGTCGAGATGCTCGAACTGGACGCCCTCGGCGGTCATCGACCTCGTGTAGTCGTCGAGCGGGATGGAC
>CAZFXH010000176.1:0-1937 GCA_964522905.1 uncultured Anaerolineaceae bacterium | reverse complement strand
AAGCACGCGCTTCGCGCGCCGGTGCTCGCGGCCGCCTTCGCCTCGGCCGTCGCGTCGCGACCTACTGCTGAGTACACGACCCAATCTGCGACGCCGCTGACATGAGGCAGTTCGATGATGCCGAGGTCGCACGCCTCGTGGAGGCCCGGAAGCGTGTCCTTGCCCGGATCGCCGATGCGGCGGCTCGCGCGGGGCGGGATCCGGCGCGCGTCAGCCTCGTGGCCGTGTCCAAGACCGTTCCGCCGGCGCGGCTCGTCGCGGCGGTCGCGGCCGGGCTGACGACGCTGGGCGAGAACCGGGTCCAGGAAGCCGAGCCGAAGATCGGCGCGGTCGAGGGCGCGACGTGGCACCTCATCGGGCCGCTCCAATCGAACAAGGTCCGCCGCGCGCTCGCGGCTTTCGAGACCATCGAGTCGGTCGACTCCCTGGAGCTCGCGATGCGGATCGACCGGCTCGCCGTCGAGGCCCGTCCCGGCGGCCGCATCCCGGTGCTCCTCCAGGTCAATGTCGACGATGACGCAACCAAGGCCGGGTTCGGACGGGCGGCCCTGGAGACGGCGATCGGGGAAATCCTGGCCCTCGACCGGCTCGAGGTCCGTGGTCTGATGACGATCGGCCGGCTCGTCGAGCGGGCAGATGACACACGCCCGACGTTCGCTCGCCTGCGCGACCTGTCGGAGCGGCTTCGCGAGACACACCGGACCCTCGGACCCGAGCTCTCGATGGGCATGTCCGACGACTTCCCCGTCGCCATCGAAGAGGGGGCGACGATCGTCCGCGTCGGACGGGCGTTGTTCGGCGAGCGGCCGTGAACGGTGGCGAGGGCGGAGGTCGGGGCGTAGACTCGATCCGGTGCCTCACGTCCTGCTAGCCCCTTCCATCTGTAGCCGCGGGGTCTGTTCTGCCTGACGCCGACGTTCGTTTCGCGGTCCGGCTGACCCCTCGCGCGGGGTCCAACTTCGTCGACGGCGCGGTCGACGGCATCCTTCGCGCTCACGTGACGGCGCCGGCCGTCGGAGGTGCGGCGAACCAGGCGTTGCTCCGGCTCCTCGCCGATGAGCTCGGGGTCGGCCGCCGCTCGGTCCGGCTCGTCGCCGGCGCCGCCGGCCGCCAGAAGCTGATCGTCGTCGAGGGCGTCGAGGCCGACGCGGTCATTGCCCGCTGGCCGGGCCTGCGGGTATGATCGCGGCCTCTCCGGGCGATTGGCTCAGTGGTTAGAGCACGCGGTTCACATCCGCGGGGTCACTGGTTCGAATCCAGTATCGCCCACCATCGTGACTCCAACAGTTGCAGGGCCTGCGGGCCCTGTTCCTGTGTTCGGCGCACCGCTCGCGAACCGAGCGGCGCGCCCGAGCCTCAGCGCGGCGCCTGGCGGACGAGGTCCTCCGCGATGATCGCGTCGATCTGACCGATCGCCTCGGTGATGCCCTCCTCCATGCCCATGGCGAGCACCTTCTCCATCGCCTCGGCATCGGGGAAGACACTCTCGATCGACATCCGGGTTCGCTCCTCGCCGGCGGCCTCGATCCTCACCCGCATCGTCGTGGTCGGGAGCTCGAGGTTGGGTTGCCCGTCAGCGTGTGCGAAGCCGTCGCGAAGGACGAGCAAGTGGGGCGCATCGGCCTCCACGATCTCCCACCATCCATGTGCCTCGTCGCCGGCCGGTCCCGTCATGTGGTACGCGACGCGACCGCCGGGGCTGAGGTCGTGGGAGGTCACGGTGGCGGGGTAGGTCGGCGGACCCCACCATCGCTCCAGCTGCCGCGGGTCGGACCACAGCTCCCAGACGCGCGCGGGGGAGGTACTGAACTCGGCGGTGATGGTCATTGACATCGTGTCTGGGTTCTTCGTTACCGCGGTGATGGTCATGCCTGGGGCTCCTTCGTGGACGTGATGAGATCGGTCATGCGGTCGATGCGTCCGCGCCAGAGATCCTC
>CAZFXH010000175.1:0-3920 GCA_964522905.1 uncultured Anaerolineaceae bacterium | reverse complement strand
TCCGAGACCTGATCGAAGGCGGTCCTTCGCTCCCGATCACCGACAAATTCGCCCAGGTCACCCGCGCCCTCTGGTCGCAGGGTGTGTTCGTCGACGTGCCGGCCGGCGTCCGGCTCCAGAAGCCGGTCGTCATCCGCTGGGCCGTCGGGGCTCCCGACCGGGCACTGCTCACACGGACCCTCATCCGCCTAGGGGAAGGCGCGCAGGCTGCGATCGTCGAGGAGCTCGTTGCGTCGGGGTCCGGCACCGCGACGGCCGCGACCGGCGCCGGACAGGCGTTCTTCGCCGGCACGACCGAAGTGACTCTCGGCGCCGGCGCCTCGCTCCAGGTGGCGAGCCTCCAGGAGCTGGGCGACGACACCGTGGCGTTCCAGCATCGCCACGCCACCATCGGCGAAGGAGCGACGATGCATTGGGCGCTCGCCCAGCTCGGAGGCCGGCTCGTACGCAGTCGTGTCGAGAACCGGCTGGTCGGCGACCGCAGCTCGGTCGAGCAGGTCGAGATCGTCTTCGGTGCCGAGGAGCAGCTGTTCGACCTGACCTCGTTCACGACCCACATCGGGCGCGACACCACGGGGGACCTGCTGTCGAAAGCGGCGCTCCTGGAGAAGGCGCGGACCTATCTCAAGGGCCTCATCACGATCGAGAAAAGCGCCATCGGCACCGACAGCTTCCTCGGTGAGTTCGGGATGAACCTCTCGAAGGCTGCGCGGTCGGTCGCGATCCCCTCGCTCGAGATCGACCAGCCTGACTGCCGGCGGGCGATGCACTCGAGCTCGGTCGGGCCTGTCGACGAGACCCAACTGTTCTACCTCGAGTCGCGCGGCATCCCGCCCGATGAGGCACGCAAGTTCATCGTGCTCGGCTTTCTCGAGCCGGTGGTCGCCCGGGTGCCGCTCGCGTCTGCCCAGGATCGCCTGCGCGAGCTGCTGGAGGCCAAGTGGGCTGCCGGCACCGGCGGCGCCACCGGCGCCGCCGCGGCCTGATGCCTCCACAACGTCGCTCGCGCACCACGGGCGCGCGATGAGGCGGATCGACCTGCTCGGCGTCGACGAGGTCGGCGACGGCGAGATGAAGATGGCCTGGGTCGATGGCACCGACCAGGTGCTCGTCATCAACATCGGCGGCGAGGTCACGGCCGTCCAGGGCGTCTGCTCGCACGAGTATTTCGAGCTCGACAAGGGATTCCTGACCAACGGCACGCTGACGTGCGCCCTGCACCTGTCCCGGTTCGACCTCGTGGGCGGGGAACCGCTCGATCCGCCCGCCGAGGAGCCGCTCGCCGTCTACCCCGTGGTCGTCGAGGATGGCCGCATCATGATCGAGGTCCCGGACGGCCCGCTGGAGATCAGCGAGTAGCCCGATCCTCGTTGAGCCGTGCGGCGCGGGGCGCTCCCTTGGTGCCGCTTTCCGGCTGATGCACCTTTCCCGGCGCCCGTGAGGACGATTGCTGGGCGATGCACGTCGGCTGCATCGGCGCTGGCCTATCGTCATCGGGACCACGCCTGACTGGATCGGGACCACGCCTGACTGCATCGGCCACGCCTGACTGCCTTTCGGCTGAAACAGCCCGCGAGCCACTGGGCCTGGATCGGCTGCGGTCGAACCCGGCGCGTTGACGCTCCCCGGGGCGGTCCTCATCGCCGCCGTCTGAAATGGGCCCCATGCTGGCAGCCCACCTGATCCCGCCGACGTGCATCACCAAGGAGGCGTCGTCCCACCGGCGCTGTATGTGCATCACGGGCGGCACGCCAGGCGGGTACCGGTACCAACGTTCCGTGGCGGGCGGCGGGTCCCGCGCCGTACCGTTGACGTCATGCAGCCAGTCCAATTCCAGGGTTTCGCGGGCGATTGCACGATCTCCGGCAAGATCACGATGTTCGGTGAGCGCCTGACCGACTTCCTCAACGGCCAGGAGCGCTTCCGGCTCCACAAGGTCGAGTTCCAGAGCCTCGACGACGGCCACTTCGTAGCCGAGGACTCGGTCAGCCTGGCGCGCGACGACCTGTTAGCGGTCGTCGGCACGGGGCCGCGCGGCGACGAGAAGCAGCGGGTCCCGCTGGAGGAGGCCCGGATGCAGCTGTCGATCGGGCCCTACATCATCCTGGGTCGGCTGCACCTCCCGCCCGGCCAGGACCCGATGCGCAATGTCCTGCAGCGCGAGCCGATGATCCCGTTCACCGGCGTGACCATGGCCTATAGCGTGGCGGGTTCGGTCGTCGCCCGTGATCTGGAGACGATCATCGTCAACCGCCACCTGGTCGAGTGGATCACGGAGCCCGGCGACGACGCGGTCCTGTTCCCGGAGGCGACGATCCGTTCGCCCTTCTCGATGAACCTGCGCAAGGACTTCACCGGCCCCTCGACGCTCTAGTCGTCGCGCGCCGTCTCCGCGCCGGTTCGCAGATTCTGGCGGAACTCCCGCACGCGCGAGATCGAAAACCGCTCCTCGTCGTCGCCCGCCGGCGCACCGGCGATGCGCGACACGACGTAACTTCCGATGACCGGGCCGTGCTTGAACGCATGTCCTGAACCGCCGCCGACGAGCCACACATTGTCGAACGCGGGATGGCGGTCGATCACGAAATCGGTGTCGGGCGTGGTCTCGTACTGGCACACCCGCGTCTCGACGACCGGGGCCCCGGCCATCGCCGGGAAGCGGCGTGCCATGTACCGACGCGCGAGCCGGACGGACTCCGGGTCGACCTGCCGCTCGCCGCTCGTCGGATCGAAGACCGGGCCGTAGCGATCGGGCGCGAGCTTCATGCCACGACCGGCGACCGCCGGAAGCCCGTAGGTCGCGCTGTCGTAATCGACCCAGCAGGGGAGCCACTCGGCGTTGAACCGGCCGTCGCCCGGCGGCGGGCCGAAGAACATCACGTCCTGCTTGGTGACCCTGATGAGCTCCCTCGCGACGTCCGGGAAGAGGCGAGGGAGCCAGGGCCCGGCCGCGAAGACGAACGTCCCACCCGGGAACCGGGTGCCATCGCTGGTCACGACGTCGAGGAGGCGCCGCCCCTCCGTGGCGCCCGGAGTCGCCCA
This sequence comes from uncultured Anaerolineaceae bacterium, assembly GCA_964522905.1. Taxonomy (GTDB): domain Bacteria; phylum Chloroflexota; class Limnocylindria; order Limnocylindrales; family CSP1-4; genus SPCO01. The sequence continues at coordinate 878 of CAZFXH010000175.1, read as the reverse complement.
GGCGAGCTCGAACCGCCCGCCGTCCCGGGCGAACGTCCGGGCCACGGCGGCGATCCCGTTCCGTGCCAGCAGCAGGCCCGCCTCCGGCTCGTACGCGGCGAAGGCGAGATCATCGGCCGCGATCTGCGGCCAGCCATCGGCGAGGTCGGTCGGTGACAGCCGCCGCACGGGGATGCCCAGCGACGTCAGCGCCGCGATCGAATGCGCCTCGAAGCCGTCCTCGCGGTGGGCGAACCAGAGCATGCCCGCCTCGACGTAGAAGCGCTCACCGACCTCGGCCTCGAAGGCCTGCCATGCGGACCGTGCCTCGCGCGACCAGCGCGTATAGAACGTGTCCGCGCCATGGGCCGCTCGCAGGATGCGCGTGTCGTCTCCGGACGTGGCGCGCGGATGCCCCGCCCCGAACGCATCGATGAGCGTGGTCGTCCAGCCTGCCCTGCGCGAGCGGAGCGCCGTCCATGCGCCCATCGTGCCCGCCCCGACGACGACGACGTCCGCCGCAGGCGCACTCACGGGCTGAGCATCAGGGTCGCGACCGTCGCCGCGTCGATCGCGTCCCGGGTGAAGGGCAGGGGGAGCGTGTCGCCGTTGCGCCAGGCCTCGATCTGGTCGGGGTAGTGCGCCGCGAATGGATGTCCGGACTGCCCCGTCGTGATGACGATCCGAGCGCCATCGAGATCCGAGAGGTCCATGAGCAGCCGGTACGAGGGCAGGTTCGTCACCGTGAACAGCTGGTTGATGGCGAGCGGCTCGAACTCCGGGTCGGTCGGGTCCGGGTAGGCGCGGCTCAGGCGGTAGTACGTGTTGTTGACGGCGCCGGCGGCGCCCGGCACGGCCACCGGCCCCTCGTTGAAGTACCACTCCAGCGGCCCGATGCC
>CAZFXH010000174.1:0-1776 GCA_964522905.1 uncultured Anaerolineaceae bacterium | reverse complement strand
CCGGCGTGGACGTCGAGATCGAGGTGGTCCACTGCGACAAGGTCGTCGTAGCGCTTGGTCAGCCCGCGGGTGCGGATGCGAATGGTGTCCGACGGGGAGTCGATCCCGGTCGCGCCGCCTGCAGTCGCCGCGCTCGGTGCGGCCGCCAGGCGGCGACCCGGCCGTTTCTTGGGCGCGATCCGCCCGGGACTGGCGCTCATCGGCGCCCGTAGGTCCGGAACACGTAGAACAACCCGGCGACGATCAGGGCGATCAGCCCCAGGCCGACGAGCGCCCACAGCGGCGACGTCTCGACGGTGAATCGGATCTGGCTGCTCTCCCCAGCGCCCTCTTCCGCTGCACCGGCCTCGAAGCTGATGACGTAATCGCCCGCGACCGCCTCGCCGGAAGGCGTGATCGTCGCGGTGATCGTCTCCGTCGCCCCGGGTTCGATCGAGGCCACCGTAGGCGGTTCCATCGTCACGTCCCAGTTCGTCGGTGGTGCCGCCGTGAGGGTCACCTCCGTGAGCGGCGCCGTTCCAGTGTTCCTGACATCGAATGCCTGGGTGGTCGGTGACCCGGCCGAGCCGCTCGCGGACAGGAGATCGTTCGGTGTCGAGAGCTCCATGGAGTACGACCCGGTTACCTCGATGCCGAGTTCTGCCGGGATGGTCCGCTCGCCGGCGCGCGCCTCGACGCTGATCGGATAGGTCCCGGCCGGCACATCGTTCCGCGCGTTGGCCGTGACCCCGATGTTCTGGGTGGCGCCCGCCTCGACGACGGTCGAGGCCGCCTGCGTCTCCCCGGTCAGCGTGGCCGCGACCTCCCAGCCCTCCGGTCCGGTCGCCGCGACGGACACGGTCACGTCTTGGGCAGTGTCGTTCTGGAGTTGCAGGTCGAAGGTGAAGGTCGCGTCCGACGGACCGGTCAGGGTGGGCGTGGACGTGGTCAGCGTGATGTCGCCGGCCGCCTGGGCGTTCACGCGGATGGCGATCGGCAGCACGTCCTGCGCTCCCCCGCCGCGGGCGGTCACCTGGAGCGTGGAAGTTCCCGCCCCTGCATCCGCGGGCACGTCGACGTCGAGCCGGACCTCGACGGCGGTTCCCGAGGTGACGGCGACGGCGTCGACCACGAACCCGCCACCGAGCAGGCTCGCGGTCCAGCCCTCCGGGACACCGCTCAACGCAAGGGAGACGTTCGCCGCGCGGGTGGAGTCCACCGTCAGGTCGAAGCTGACCTTCGTGCCCGGGGCGACCGCGACGGCCGGGTAGGGCGTCGTGACCTCCAGGCCGTCGTCCGCGGAGGCCGCCGGGGCGAACGTCCACAGGACCAGGGTCGAGATGACGAGAGCGGTCGTGAGTCGACCGGACCGCGCGAAGCTCCTCCGCAAGATGTCCCTCCTCGTGCGAGATTGCGTGTTCGTGCCCGGTTGGGCCGGCACGGAATCTGCCAAAGTCTTCCGTATCCCTGCAACCCGATTTTCGTCGATAGACGATTTCGATTCCTGAATCGTCGATCGTCGCCCGTCAAGCCGGAGCGTAGCGGAGTATGTCGCAGCCGAGGCAACGCGTCGCGACCGTCGTCCTCGTCGAACCGGACGGTTCGGTGATCGGCGTGTTGCCGGCCGTGGCCGTCTCGTCTCCCTGGTGGCAGGACGTGGCGCCCGTGATCGACGCCTGCAGGGAACGCTTCGGGCTGCGGCCCACGATCCTGCGCCTGCTCGAGACCGATGGCGAGGGCTTCCCCGGCGGAGCGGTGACGTATCTCGGCGAGGTCGCCGCACCGGATGTCGTGACG
>CAZFXH010000173.1:0-12180 GCA_964522905.1 uncultured Anaerolineaceae bacterium | reverse complement strand
AGATGGCCACGGACCCGATCGTGGATCCCGTGTCGTTGGTGAAGGACGCCCCGACGATCGGGGTGAGACTTCCGCTGAGGAGTCCGCCGAACGCACGCTCGGGTGCGCCGACTGCGCCGAAACTGTACGTGTCGCCCGCGTTCCCACTGCCGGTGCCGGCGGTGTAGGTGGTGTTCGCATTCGTGCCGGCCTCGCTGAAATCCCAACCCAGCGGCACGGTGGACGAGGTCCCCGAAGCGGCGAGGGTGTCGAAGTCCTGGGTGTACGCGACATCGAGCGCGGTCAGCGAGATCGTGCCGGCGGCGAGAACGGGTTTCGCGGCGCCTGCGGGAAGCACAGTGATCGCCATGGCGGCGATCAGGGCAAGGATCAGGGGGCGCGTGGGGGCGCGGTGAGTGACGGACACGACGGGTGGTCCTCCTCCTCGAAGCAGTGCCGCTTCGGTATCGGCCTCACTGTACCGGGAGACGCCATACCAAAACCCATTCAACCACCCCGAACCACACCTTCAGCGGTGCGCCCTGGCACCGGCACGCGGGCGGTCTACGCGCTTACCGGTCGCGCATCGGCACCCGCACGCCGCGCTCCGCGGCCACCTCGATCGCCCGGTCGTACCCCGCGTCCACGTGCCGCAGCACGCCCATCGCCGGATCCGTCGTGAGCACCCGCTCGAGCTTCTGGGTCGAGAGCTCCGTCCCGTCCGCGACGACGACCATGCCGGCGTGCTGTGAGTACCCGATTCCGACGCCCCCGCCGTGGTGGATGGATACCCACGACGCACCGGCGGCCGTATTGACGAGGGCGTTGAGCAGCGGCCAGTCGGCCACGGCGTCCGAACCGTCAGCCATCGCCTCGGTCTCGCGGTTGGGTGAGGCCACGGAGCCCGCGTCCAGGTGGTCCCGACCGATCACGATCGGAGCCGCCACCTCGCCGGTCCGGACCAGCTCGTTGAAGGCGAGGCCGGCCCGCGCGCGCTCCCCGTAGCCGAGCCAGCAGATGCGGGCGGGCAGCCCCTGGAACGGCACGCGCGCCTGTGCCATCTCGATCCAGCGCCGCAGCCCGGCGTCGTCGGGGAACAGCTCGAGGACGGCTCGATCGGTCCGCTCGATGTCGGCGGGGTCACCGGAGAGCGCGGCCCAGCGGAACGGCCCACGTCCCTCGCAGAACTGGGGCCGGATGAACGCGGGCACGAACCCCGGATAGTCGAACGCGTCCGCCACCCCGGCCTCCGCAGCCTGGGCACGGAGGTTGTTGCCGTAGTCGAAGACGATCGCACCCGCCCGCTGGAACGCGAGCATCGCCCGGACATGGGCGGCCATCGCGTGGCGGGAGCGGCGCTCGTATTCGGCCGGCTGGGTCGTCCTGAGCGTCAGCGCGTCGGCGAGGGTCATCTCGGCCGGCACGTAGCCCGCGAGCGCGTCGTGCGCCGAGGTCTGGTCGGTGACGAGGTCAAACCGCTCGCCGGCCGCCGCCCAGGCGGGCTCGACCTCTGCGGCGTTGCCGACGAGCGCGATCGAGGTCGCGTCGCCACTCCGAGCCGCCGCGCGCGCCCACTCGAGCGCCTCCGCGGGGTCGTGCGTGAGCAGGTCGACGTACCCGATCTCGAGGCGACGTCGCGCCCGAGCCTCGTCCACCTCGATGGCGAGGCAGACGCCCTCGTTCATCGTCACGGCGAGCGGCTGGGCGCCGCCCATCCCGCCCAGACCCGCGGTCAGGGTCACCGTCCCGCGAAGGGTCCCCTTGAAATGTTGGCGGGCCGCCTCGGCAAAGGTCTCGTATGTCCCCTGCAGGATGCCCTGGGTCCCGATGTAGATCCACGAACCCGCGGTCATCTGGCCGTACATCATCAGCCCGGCGCGCTCGAGCTCGCGAAAGTGCTCCCAGGTCGCCCACTTCCCCACGAGATTGGAGTTGGCGATCAGAACCCGCGGCGCCCACTCGTGGGTCCGCAGCACCCCGACCGGCTTGCCGCTCTGGACCAGGAGCGTCTCGTCGTCGGCGAGGATACGCAGCTCGCGGACGATGGCGTCGAAGGCGTCCCAGCTGCGGACTGCCCGTCCCGTGCCGCCATACACGACGAGGTGGTCCGGGTCCTCGGCCACCTCCGGGTCGAGGTTGTTCATCAGCATCCGCAGAGCCGCCTCCTGGGCCCACCCGCGGCAGGTCAGCTCGGGGCCGCGCGGCGCACGAACGGGTCGGGGACCGGCTCCTGACATGGCCGACAGGCTACTCCGCCGAGCCGCGCCACGGCGCGCGCTTACGACGACCCCGCCGATCCGGGCGGGCGCAGATCACGGTGCGATGGACTCGATGACCATGCGGCCGAGATCGAGCGGACCGGCCCCCTGGACCGAGACGAGGCTCCGCGCATCCGACAGCCAAACGTGGTGGATGACCACACCGCCCACACAGGTCGAGCGGAAGACCTGGCGACCGGCCAGGTCTATCTCGGAGTGACCCGGATCGACGCCACCAGCCTGCTGGCACACGCCCTCGTCGAAGGTCTCGCGCCAGTCGCGGAACCAGTTCTCGTTGAACACGTCGGTCCGCAGGCGGGCGACCGTCACGACGGCGTAGTCCTCGACCGAGGGGTAGATGGCGACGGCCATGGCCTCGACGCCCGCTTCCGTGTCGATGGTCGCCGCGATCTCGGCCGCGGTCGCGGCGTCGGGTGTCAGGACGACGGTTTCGACCGACGCGGGCAACCGGTCGAGCAGGCTCGGGTCGACGATGGTCCCCCCGGCGACGGGGCTCGACGGCGCGGATGACGTTGACGCCGGACTCATCGTGATCCCTACGGTCGGGGCGAAGGGGCTGGGAGCTGGCGCGCCGCAACCAGCCAGGACCACGATGAGCAGGCAGAGCGCCGCCCCGGTCGCCCTCACCCGAGCTCGCGGCGCATGACCGGGAAACGCTCGTCGGGCGCCGCGGTGACGAACCCGACCGACTCCCAGAACGCCGGTGTCGCGGCGCTCGTCGCGTCCGGGGGCGCCCCGATCGTCGGATACGTCTCGACCGCAGCGAATCCGCGTCCTTCGAGGTCCTCGCAGACCGCGGCGACGAGGGCCTTCGCGAGACCCTTGCCGCGCGCCGCGGCCGTCGAGGCGATGCAGGTGATGACGGCGGGGAGCGGCGCGTCCGGCAGGGCGGGATACAGGTCGCGCGTCCGTTGCGCGCGCGGGTATGCCGTCAGGGGCCCGAACTGGCAGTACGCCGCCGGCACGTCGTCCTCGAGCATCACCTTCGCATAGCTACCGGCAACCCCGAGTCCGCGAGCCAGGAGGCGCAGCTTGCGCGGCGCCGTGTCGGCGACCGTCGGGCGCGGCGCGCGTCGGGGCGCGAACGGGTTGTCGGCCGAGGCATCGTCGTCCGGGAGCAGCGGGTTAGCCATGCCGGCACCCCCTCCGCCGCCGACCGCGAACGGGTTCGCCCGACGTTCCTCGAGGTCGGCGAGGAACGGATTGGCCGGCGCGGCCCGGGGCGGTTCCGGCGGGACGGCGCCACCAGGCTGGATCCAATCCAGTCGGATCGCCTTCGAGCCGCGGTCCGCGTCCTCCCAGTAGTCGCACGACCGATGGTCGAAGCCCGGATCAGCGCAGGGTGGCAGGAGCGCGAACGTCGACTCGTCCGTCACGTCGACGATCGTGATCCGGCCGGGCGCGGCCGCGTTCACCCGATGCTCCCCGGCCCGGCCAGGTCCTCGAGCAGTCCGTCATGGACCATCGCGGTGGCTGCTGCGAGGTCCGGCCCCGGCTCGCGGTCGCGGTCCAGGTGGGCGACACGAGCGCGGATCCGCCGGTGGGCCTCGGCCACTCCGGAGCCCGGCATCGCAGGTTCGTCCCCGTCGGACGCCAGGAGGCCGAGCCGCAGGTCGAGGGCCTGGGCGGCGACGATCAGCTCGATCGCGATGACCCGCTCGACGCCGGTCAGGACTGCCCGCGCGTGCCGTGCCGCGACCGATCCCATCGAGACGTGATCCTCCTGGTTGGCCGATGTCGGGATCGAGTCGGCCGATGCGGGATGCGCCAGCACCTTGTGCTCGCTGACGAGGGCCGCGGCGGTGTACTGGTAGAGCATCATCCCGGACTCGACGCCCGACGACCGCGCCAGGAACGGCGGCAACCCGCCGTTCAGCCGGTGGTCCACGAGGAGCGCGGTCCGCCGTTCGCTGATCGACCCGAGCTCGGCCAGGGCGAGCTTCGCGAAATCGAGCGCGAGGGCGATCGGCTCGCCGTGGAAGTTCCCGCCACTGATCACTCGGCCGCCGCCGGTCGCGATCGTGTCGGCATCGGCGACGCCGCCGCCGGGGAACACCAGAGGGTTGTCGGTCGCTGAGTTGAGCTCGATGTCGAGGACGCGTCGCAGGTGATCGAGTGCGTCGCGCACCGCACCGTGTACCTGGGGCACGCAGCGCAGCGAGTACGGATCCTGGACCTTGTGCGCCGATCCGTGGTGGCCGCGCTGGAGCCCGCTGTCGCGCAGCAGATGGCGCAGCTCCGCGGCCACCTGCACCTGACCTGGATGCGGTCGCGCGAGCTGGTACGCCGCGGCGAACGCGACGTCCGTCCCGAGCAGCGCCTCGACCGAGATCGCCGCGGCGATGCTGGCCGTCCGGACGAGCCGATCGGCATCGGCGAGGAGCAGCGCCCCGATGGCACCCATCATCTGGGTCCCGTTGAGCAACGCCAGCCCTTCCTTCGCCTCCAGGGTCAGGGGCTCGAGACCCGCTTCACGCAGCGCGAGCAGCGCCGGCATCACCTGCCCCCCGAATTCCACCTGCCCTCGTCCGATGAGCGGCAAAGCCAGATGTGCGAGCGGGGCCAGGTCGCCGGACGCGCCGAGACTCCCCTGCTCGGGCACGACCGGGTGGATCTCGGCGGCGAGCAACCCGAGCAGCCGGTCGACGATCAGCGGCCGGCAGCCGCTGTGGCCAAGGGCGAGCGTGTTCGCCCGCAGCAGCAGCATCGCGCGCACGATCTCGCGCGGGAACGGCGCACCGACACCCGCGGCGTGGCTCATCAAGAGGTTCTCCTGGAGCTGCCCGGCCTGGGCCGGTTCGATGAACGTCGACGCGAGATCGCCGAAGCCGGTCGTCACGCCGTAGACGACGGCACCCTCGTCGACGAGCGCCTCGATGACGTCGCGCGCCTCCTGCATCCGCTCACGGGCGTTCGCATCGAGCGCCACCGAGGCGCTGCCACGTGCGACGGCCTCCACGTCGGCGATGGCCAGGTCCGCGCCGGTCAGGACGATGTGGGGGACCTTCGGTTCGGTCACGTCGCCGAGGATAGTCGGCTATGCTCCCGGCCGTGTTCGACTTCCTGAACGGCCCGGTCCGCGATCTCGTCACGCAGGTCTACGAGGCCGTCGGGTATCTCGGGGTGGCCCTGTGGGTCGCCATCGAGAGCGTCATCGTCCCGATCCCATCGGAGGTCGTGCTTCCGTTCGCGGGCTTCCTCGTGGGCGAGGGCGATGCGATCGAGCCGCTGACCGGCCAGCCATGGTCGTACTGGCTCGTGGTGTTCGCCGGCACGATCGGGGCGACCGTGGGATCGCTCATCGCCTATGCGATCGGGGCGTCGGGCGGGCGGCCCATCCTGGAGCGCTGGGGCCGGATCTTCGGCATCACGTTGGCCGACCTCGACAAGGCGGACGCGTTCTTCCTGCGCTACGGGGACGCGGCGAGCTTCTTCGGTCGGATGATCCCGGTCATCCGCTCGCTGGTTTCGTTCGCGGCGGGCGTCGCGCACATGCCGCTCCTGCGGTTCACGGTCTTCTCGTTCCTTGGCTCGCTGCCGTTCACGGCGTTGCTCGTCTTCGCCGGCGTCCAGCTCGGCGCGAACTGGGAGACGATCGGCGGCTACCTGAAACAGTTCGAATACGCGATCGTGGCCGTGATCGGCCTCGTCGTGCTCGCCTGGATCTGGTTCCGGATCATCAAGCCGCGGCGGGCGGCTCGCCCGGCGTAGAGGCGCTCGCGCCTTCCGGCCCACTCGGCGCCGCGTGCGAACGGAAGTCGCGATAGAGCAGCAGGTCGTAGAGGATCTTGAGGCCGCCCGCGAGGTAGAACGGCACAGCGATCATCCCGGGGTTCGCCATGAGGACCGATGAGAGCGATGGGGAGATCGCTGCGCCGGCGTTGCGCGCGACCCCGGTCACACCTGCCGCCGCCGACCGCTCGTCGGGGTCCACCACGGACAGCACGTAGGACTGCCGGGTCGGTACGTCCATCTGGCTCAGGCTGAACCGCAGCAGCAGGACCGCGACCGCGAGCTCCAGGGTCGGCATCAGCGGGACGAGGATCAGCAGCACGTTCGACGGGAGATGGGTGAAGACCATCGTGTTGATGAGTCCGATCCGCTTCGCGATCCGGGCGGCGGACAGCGACGAGACGGCGGCCAGCAGGTTGGCGCCGAAGAAGATGGCCCCGAGGACCGCGGGCTCCACGCCGAACCGCAGGTGGAACCAGTACGCAATCAGGCTTTGCGGGATGAATCCGCCCGCGAAGGAATCGATCGAGAAGAGGGCGGACAGCCGAAAGACGACCCGGCGCGACCGCCGCAGGCCGAGACGCTCCCGGACTTCGTCGCTGGCGCGCTGCCTGGGCGGAGCCTCTACGGCGGCCCCGATCCGCCAGAAGCCGAGCGCCATCGCGAGGCCGATCGAGGCGTAGCCGATGACGATCGCCCGGTAGGCGTCGACGGTGGCTGCGCCTCGATCGAGCAGAACCTGGCTGAGCAGGCCGGCGGCGAGGGCCCCGCTGGCCGTCGCGACATAGCCCACGACGTTGTACCAGGCGAGCGTGGCCGTGCGCCGAACGTCGGGAACGGTCTGGGCGAGCGCGGCCTGCTCGATGGCGAGAAACGGACCGACTTCGTTTCCCGTCGGCGAGATCACCCCGATGGTGGCCGCGATGATGAGCAGCGGGACCCAGTCCGTGAAAGCGAACACCACACCGGCGAGGACCATCAGGATCGAGCCCACCACGAGGACGCGGCGACGCCCGAGCCGGTCGGCGTGCGTCGTCAACCACAGCGAGAGGAGGGTGTCACCAACGAGTGTGAGGCTGAGCACGACCCCGATCGTCGAGGCATCCAACCCGAGCGCATCGAGGTACAGGACGAGGGCGACGGCCAGGAACCCGTAGCCGAACATCCGCAGCATCCGCATCGCGAAGAGGGCGCGGCCGTTCCGGTCAAGCCCGCGCAGGCTGGCCACGAGCCCGCCGTCGACGAGATCGGAGGTGTCGGCAGGCGGCATGGCCCCGAGTGTACGTACTCGTTCGCGCTCCTTGGCGGTCTGCCACAATCCGGTCCGGAGGTCAGGACATGGCAGAGACACAGCACGAGGTGGACGCGCCCGGTCACGCCGGCGCCATCGCTCACCACACGACCGACGACCACGGCGACGACCACGGTCACGACGACCATGCTCACGCCGAGGAGGCGCTCGGCCCGATCGACCGCCCCGCGTGGGGTGCGGGGATCCTCGGGGTCCTGCTCGGGCTGGCCGTCGCTGCGGCCTTCGTGCTCGCGACGATCGGGGTCCCGCAACCCGGCGCCTGACGGCCTCACCGCCTGGCGGTCGCGGACGCTCCTCAGGCATCCCTCTGGCCATGTCCCGGCCAGTCGCGTGCACTCGCTGCGCCTATCCACGAACGGACCGGCGAGGCATGCCCGTCTGTGCATCCCATGCGCTCCCCGGCGGCGGAAACCCCGGGAATCCGCCGCCTGAGGGCCTCCTCGAGCGTTCGTTCGACGATAGGGTCGTGACACGCACGGACGACGGGCGGAGGACCCCGGTCAGAACAGTCCGACGACGTTCCCGTCCGCGTCGATGTCGATGTTGCGGCCGCCGGGCACCGACGGCAGCCCCGGCATCGTCCGCATCTCGCCGCACAGCGGCGTGATGAAGCCCGCGCCGGCCGACAGGCGGATCTCGCGGATCGGCACGGTGAAGCCCGTCGGCCTGCCCAGGAGGTTCGCATCGTGACTGAGGGAGTACTGAGTCTTGGCCATGCACACCGGCAGATGCCCGAATCCGAGCGACTCGTACAGCTTCAGTGACTTCTGGGCGGCCGGCGTCAGCTCGATGCCGTCCGCGCCGTAGATCTGGGTCGCGATCGTCTGGATCTTCTCGCCGAGCGGGGCCTCGTCGGGATAGAGCAGCCGGAAGGAGCGGGAGGGGTCCTCGGCGGCCGCCCAGACCGCCTCGGCCAGGGCGGTCGCGCCCTTGCCTCCGTCGACGAAATGCGTGGCGAGGACGGCGTCACGTGCTCCGGCCGCCTGGGCGACCTCGCGGATGGCCTCGACCTCGGCCGGGGTGTCGGTCGGGAAGGCGTTGATGGCGACGACCGCGGGGATGCCGAACTTGCGAACGATCTCGATGTGCGCGGCGAGGTTGGACGCCCCGGCCCGCACGGCCTCGACGTTCTCCTCGAGGAGCGCGGGATCGAGCGGCTTCCCGGCCACGATCCGGCCCACCCCGCCATGCATCTTGAGGGCCCGGACCGTGGCCACCACCACGGCCGCGTCCGGGGCGAGCCCAGACGCCCGGCACTTGATGTCGAAGAACTTCTCGGCGCCCATGTCGGCCCCGAAGCCTGCTTCCGTGCACACGATGTCGTTCGTGGCGAGCGCAAGGCGGTCCGCGATGATCGAGTTGTTGCCGTGGGCGATGTTCGCGAACGGGCCCGCGTGCACGAACGCCGGCCCACCCTCGAGCGTCTGGAGCAGGTTCGGTTTGATGGCGTCGCGCAGGAGCACGGTCATCGCGCCCGCGACCCCGAGGTCGTCCGCCGTGACCGGCGTGCCGTCGAATCGGGTGGCGAGCACCGTGCGCCCGAGCCGGGCGCGCAGGTCGTGGATGTCGGTGGCCAGCGCGAGGACGGCCATCACCTCCGACGCGACCGTGATCACGAATTCGGTCTCCCGCGGGACGCCGTCCTGCCGACCGCCCAGGCCCACGACGACGTGCCGCAGCGCTCGATCGCTGATGTCGAGGACTCGAGGCCACAGGATCGCGTGCGGGTCGATGCCCAACGGGTTCTTGTGGTGCAGGCTGTTGTCGATGAACGCGCCCGCCAGGTTGTGCGCCGCCCCGATCGCGTGGACATCACCGGTCAGGTGGAGGTTGAAGTCGTCCATCGGGATGACCTGGCTGTAGCCCCCGCCGGCCGCCCCACCCTTGATCCCGAAGACGGGCCCTAGTGAGGGCTGGCGGATGTTGACCGACGCCCGGTGGCCGAGCTGGTTGAGGCCCTGGGCGAGGCCCACGGTCGTCGTCGACTTGCCCTCGCCGAGCGGTGTCGGGGTGATCGCGGTGACCACCACGTACTTTCCCCGCGGGCGCTCGGCCTCGAGCCGCGTGATCGCGGCGAGCGTCACCTTGGCCTTCGTCGGTCCGTACAGCTCGAGCTCATCGGGGCGAATGCCCAGCTCGGCGGCGATGTCGACGATCGGCCGTGGGGTGACGGAGCGCGCGATGTCGAGGTCGGACGGAACGCTCATGGGTCTCCTCGGACGGCGGGCCGGGTCAGCGCTGGGCGGCCGGCATCGGTTCGGTCGCGCTCATCCGCCGTTCGGCCGCGCGGATGAGATGGGTCAGCAGCAGCGCGTTGGTCAGCGGGCCCACGCCCCCGGGGACGGGGGTGATGGCACTGGCGACGCGCGCGGCGGATTCGAACTCTACGTCGCCCACGATGCGTCCGTCCACGATGTTGATCCCGACATCGACGACGACGGCACCCGGCTTGAGCATGTCGCCAGTGACGAGCCCGGGTCGGCCGGCGGCCACCACGACGATATCGGCGCCTTTCGTCTTTGTGGCCAGGTCGCGTGTCCGCGTATGGCAGACCGTGACCGTCGCATCCTCCTTGACCAGGAGGAAGGCGGCCGGCATCCCCACGACCGCGGAGCGACCGATGACGACGGCATCCCGACCGGCGATCTCGATGCTCGAGCGGCGAAGGATCTCGACCGACGCGTGGGCCGTCGCCGGCAGGAAGCCGTCGTAGCCCAGGCGCAGCAGCCCCGCGTTGAGCGGGTGGATGCCATCGATGTCCTTGGCGGGATCGATGGCATCGATGACCGGGCGCAGCCGGATCGTCGGCGGCAGCGGCATCTGGACGATGACGCCATCGACACGGGGGTCCGCATTGAGAGCTCGGATCGTCCCGACGACCGCGGTCTCCGTCGCCTCGCCTTCGAGCTCGACGAAGCGCCCATCGATCCCCACCTTCGCGCAGCCACGGATGATCTGTTCGAGGTAGACGGTCGAAGGCGCGTCCCGCCCGACGATCACGACCGCCAGCGCGGGGGGCCGACCGTGAGCCGCGACGAACGCGACCACGTCCTCGGCGACCGCCGCCCGGATCTCGTCGGCGATCGGCTTTCCTTCGAGACGGCGTGCGGTCGGGCCGTCGGTCACGGTCAGCCGCGCTCGGGGGCCGGCCGGGGTTCGGCGCGCTCGCCGCTGCCCACCACCTCGAGAGTCTGCGTCGCGAGGTTCTGGATCGCCGACAGGAGCTCAGACACCCGGGTCGTCAACTCCCCTTGGATCTCAGGGTCGGCGATGGACGGGAGATTGATCAGGACGTTGGCAGCCGCTCCGCGGGCGGCCGCCTCGGCGAGGAGCGCGGCCACGTTGAGGTCGCTCGAAGCGTTCGGGTTGCTTCGGCCGGCCAGGGCCTCGGCGACGCCCGCGAGCTCCAGGCACGCCTCGACGCAGGCGAGCGGCACTTCCGACGCATGGCGCGCCGCGGATCGGACAGCGGCCCCGCGGGCCTCGGTCTCCGCCTCGGTGGTCCGGGGCAGCCTCATGGCGGCGGCGAAGTCGGCAAACGCGGCCGCGTCCTCGTCGGCCAGCGTGAGGAACCGACCTGCCAGTTCCTCGCCGCTTTCCAGCGCCCATCCAAGGAGATCCTCGTGCTCCGCGAACTTGGGCCGGCCGGTCGACAACGAGGCGACCATGCGCACGAGGCTGGCGCCGAGCGCCGCCGCGACCGCGGATGCGCTGCCGCCGCCGGGCACCGGCTCCGACGATCCGAGGCGGACGACGAAGTCGCGGAGCGTCATGTCGCCGAAGCGACTGCTGTAGTCCGAAGATGCCACGCGCCGATTGTAGGCGCCGCGCCGGGGCGGGCGCGGTACCGGCGCGCCCGCCCCGCTACGACATGAAGTGGCCGTCAGGCGGCGGCGCGACGTTGCCTGTCGACGGCCGTCACGGTCCAGCGGCGCGACCGATGCTGGTAGGTCAGGGACAAGCGCGCCCGAGGCGTCTCCACCTCGAACAGGGTGCGCGGACCGGTGATGACCGGATAGGCGGCGGCCTCTTCGCGGAGCGCGGAGAGGTGCGTGATCGGAAGTCGTTCGTCGCCCCAGGTGATCTCGCGGGGGCGACCGCTGAACCAGTCCGTTCGGACGTGGACCTGGACCGGTGCGACGCGGATGAATGCCATGCTCGATGGCTCCTTTCCGGGGGCAGGACGCTATGTGTCTCGTCGCCCGGGGCACTCGGCCGACAGAACATCTGTTCGATGACTTCCCGACACTAGACCGAACAGGCGTTCGATGTCAAGCATCATCGGGTGGACTGTCATCGATGTCCGTGTCACCTAGGCTGTCACGATCGCCGGCGCTATCGGGATCGGGCTCGGGACCCTCGACGGGAACGCCCCGCGCTCGCGGATCGAGCGGGTTGCGCGGGTCGCGCTCGAACGGTGCCGGCAGTCGCGCACCGACCAGCCGGCCGCGCGTCACGGCGCCCTCGCCATAGCGCCGCCGCAGCGTGTCCGCCGCCTCGATCGCCGCGCGGTGGCGGGGATCGTCGCTGGGGAACAGCCCGAGCTGCTCGCGCTCTCCGAGGTTGGACGCGGTGACTCCGAGCAGGCGCACGCGGATGCCGCGGACCTCCGGGCGCGCGAGGTCGAGTGCGGTATGGAAGATGGGTTCGGTCATGTCGGTCGGCTCGGGCAGCGTCCGCTGCCGGGTGATCGTCCGGAACGACGAGTCACGGATCTTCACGGCGATCGTCGACGCCCGCACCCCGGCCGAGCGCAGCCGCCCGGCGACGCCATCGGCCATACCCAGGATCGTGCGCTCGATGATCTCGGGGTCGCTGGTGTCCACGTCGAAGGTGTGCTCGTGCCCGACCGACTTCGCCGGGTCGCCCGCGTGGACC
>CAZFXH010000172.1:0-3146 GCA_964522905.1 uncultured Anaerolineaceae bacterium | reverse complement strand
CGGGGCCGTTGGCGAACCGGGGAGGTTGGGGCCGACAGGGATCACCCGCGGATGATACGGCGGGTCGCTCCTGCCGACTGTTGGGTGAACGCCCATCCGGAGCGCATGTTCGTTACAGTCGAACGATGGCACCTGCAGAGGGACGGGTCCGGATCGGCGTGACGCAATGGTCGCTGGATGGTGAGGGTCCCGAGACCGTGCATCGGGCCGCGGCGCTCGGCTTCGGGGCGGTCCACGTGAGCTCCGGCGAGCTGGACGGCGGCCAGCGCCTGGATGACCCCAGGATCCGCGAGCGGTACCTGCGTGCGGCGCGAGACTCGGGCGTGGAGATCACCGCCATCTCCCCGGGCGACCTCAACGACCTCGGCCTGACGAGCCCCAAGGGCTCCTCAGACGCCACGCGATGCTGGGTCAGCATCCGGATCGCGATCGACGCAGCGGCAGTGATGGCGGTCCCGCTGATCTTCCTGCCGAGCTTCCGCGCCGGTGAGATCCACGACGAACGGGATCTCCTGCGAACGGCCGAGGTCCTGGCCGAGGCTTGCGACCACGCCCGCGGCGGCCCGGTGACGATCGCCACCGAGAATACGCTCGGCGCCGCAGGCAACCTCGAGCTGCTGGCCGCGGCCGGCCGGCCAGAGCTGCGCGTGCTGCTGGACACCCAGAATCCATCACTGTGGGGGCACGCGGTGGCCCCGATGGTCGATCTCTTGTGGCCACGTCTGGCGCAGCAAGTCCACGCGAAGGACGGCCGGGCCCGACAGATGGGTAATGCGTCCCTGGGTGACGGGGACTCGGGCTTCCTGGAGACCGCGGAGGCGCTGCGCGTCCACGGCTTCGCAGGGACCGTCATCAGCGAGAACGATTACCACGGTGCGGCCGCCGCCGGGGCTGGGCGGGACATCGCGGTCATCGCCCGGGCCTTCAGTCAGTAGTCAGTCGGCGTTCAAGGAGTCCACGAATGGAGCCGTTGCGAGTCGGATTCATCGGCGCTGGTGTCTTCTCGACCTGGGCCATCTACCCCGCCCTGCACCTGGCGCCGATCGACCTCCGAGCCGTGTGCGACACCGATGCCGCCAGGGCCCGCGATGCGGCTGCGCGGTTCGGAGGGGGAGCCCGCTGGTACACCGATCACCGGCGGATGTGGGAGGAAGAGGACATCGAGGCCGTCATCGCGTGGATGAAGCCCGGCGTGCGGCACGAACTGGTCCTCGAAGCGCTGGAGGCCGGCTATCACGTGCTGGTCCCCAAGCCGCCGGCCCTCTCACTCGATGCGTGCCGGGAGCTGGCCGAGGCGGCCGACCGGACCGGCAGGACCTTGATGGTGCATTTCCACCGGCGGTTCAGCTACGGGGTCACCCAGGCGCGCGAGATCATGTCGCGTCCGGGATTCGGGCAGTTGACGCAGCTCTTCTGTTCGTTCTGCAGCGGCACGTACGACGATGTTCGCGGGGCTGGCTACGACGGGCCCGTGCACGCCTACCTGTGCGACTTCGCGGTGCACCACCTCGATCTTGCGCGCTGGCTCGGGGGGGAAGTGCAGGAGGCGAGCGTCTATCACGACGAGCGGAACGGCGGTGTCGCTTTCGCCGTCGCCTTGCGATTCGAGAGTGGAGCGGTCGGAAACCTGCAGCTCAACAGCCAACGTGAGTGGTGGCGCAACTACGACCGCATCGAGATCACCGGCGAAGGCGAGCACGTCGTCGTGGATGGCCTGTGGGGGTTTCGGCATCACACGGCGGGCGCCAACACCTTCTCGGACAACTACAGCGACGAGCGCAGTACCGAGCTCGGTGGGGACGGGGCGGCCCTGACCGAATTCGTCACCGCCGTCCGCACCGGCAGGCGGCCGATCGCCGACATCCAGGATGCACTCAAGACCATGACCCTCTACCAGGCGATCTACGACGCCTACCTGGCGGACCGACAGGGCCCGGTGGACCTGCATCGTCCGCCGGGCCCTGCCTCGAGGTGACGCCCGACATCGGGAACGGCGGACAAGCGACAACGGACGTTCGCTACAGTCGGGCGATGCGAGCACGAGACCTCGGGGTTCGGATCGGCCTGGGGACGCCGGGACCGCTCAACGCCATCACCGACGTCGCGGGCGTGACCGTCGGCCACACGACTCTCATCCGCGGCGAAGGGCCGCTGGTCGTCGGTGAGGGACCCGTCCGAACCGGCGTGACCGTCGTGTGCCCGCGCGGGGCCGGCGCGCTCAGGGAGCCGGTCTTCGCCGGTTGCCACCGGCTGAACGGCAACGGCGAGCTCACGGGCCTCGAGTGGGTGCGCGAGTCCGGGACGCTGACGAGCCCGGTCGCGATCACGAACACCCACAGCGTCGGCGTGGTCCGGGATGCGCTGGTCGCGGCATCGGTCACAGGCGACGACGCCACGTGGTCCTTGCCCGTGGTCGGCGAAACGTTCGACGGGCTGCTCAACGACATGAACGGCTTCCACGTGCGCGCCGAGCACCTGCACGACGCGCTCGCGAGCGCGTCGGGCGGTCCGGTCGCCGAGGGTACGGTCGGTGGTGGCACGGGGATGGTCTGCCACGAATTCAAGGGCGGCATCGGGACGGCGTCACGCGTCATCGACGCCGAGGCCGGCGGGTTCTCGGTCGGGGTGCTCGTCCAGGCGAACTATGGCAAGCGCGACTGGCTCAGGATCGACGGCGTGCGGGTCGGCGAGGCCATCCCGATCTCCGAGGTGCCGAGCCCGTACGAGCAGATGGGGTGGCCGCGGTCCGCGCCGTCGCCCGGCTCCGGCTCGATCATCGTGGTCGTCGCGACGGATGCGCCGCTCCTGCCGCACCAGTGCGAGCGGCTGGCCCAGCGAGCGGGTCTGGGCATCGCCCGCGTCGGCGGGACCGGCGGGCATACGAGCGGCGACCTGTTCATCGCCTTCGCGACCGGCAATCGACTGCCATCCACGGTCGACGACGAGCACCCAGCGGGTCTGCGCACGTACGAGGTCCGGGCCGTCGGTGACATCGTCATCGACCGGCTGTTCGACGCGACCATCGAGGCGACCGAGGAGGCGATCGTGAACGCGCTGGTCGCCGCGACGACCGTCGTCGGGCGCGACGGCATCACGGCCCACGCGCTCCCCCACGACCGATTGCGCGAGGTGATGGCCGCGCACGG
>CAZFXH010000171.1:0-1853 GCA_964522905.1 uncultured Anaerolineaceae bacterium | reverse complement strand
CCCGATCCTCATCGCGGAACCGTGTGCGTGGCCGTTCTGGCCTACCAGCCGCGGACCGCGAGCCGCTCCTGCTCCGGGATCTCCTCGAGGGCGATGCCCCGCATCGGGGCTCCCAGCCCCTTCGAGACCTCGGCGATCTTCTTGGCGTCGTCGAAGAACGTGGTGGCCTGCACGATCGCGTTGGCCATGCGGGCCGGGTCCTCGCTCTTGAAGATGCCCGAGCCCACGAACACGCCTTCTGCGCCAAGCTGCATGACCAGGGCCGCGTCGGATGGGGTCGAGATCCCCCCCGCCACGAAGTTGACCACCGGCAGCTTGCCGTTCGCGGCGATGTCCTTCACGAGCTCGTACGGTGCCTGGAGGTCCTTGGCCGCCACGAACAGCTCGTCGTCGCGCATCCCCTGGAGTCGACGCAGCTCGCTGAGCACATCGCGCAGCTGGCGCACGGCCTCGACGATGTTGCCGGTCCCGGCCTCTCCTTTGGTCCGCATCATCGCGGCGCCCTCGTTGATCCGGCGCAGCGCTTCGCCGAGGTTGCGGCAGCCGCACACGAAGGGGACCTTGAAGGCGTGCTTGTCGATGTGGTTGTTCTCGTCGGCGGGAGTGAGGACCTCGGACTCGTCGATGTAGTCGACGCCGAGCGCCTCGAGGACCTGCGCCTCGACGAAATGACCGATGCGGGCCTTGGCCATCACGGGGATGGACACGGCGTCCATGATCCCGATGATCATCTCGGGGTCGGACATCCGCGCGACGCCGCCGGCCTTGCGGATATCGGCCGGGACGCGTTCGAGCGCCATCACGGCAACGGCGCCGGCATCTTCGGCGATCTTGGCCTGGTCGGGTGTGACGACGTCCATGATGACGCCGCCCTTGAGCATCTGGGCGAGACCCTTCTTGGTCGCCCAGGTCGACGTTTCGACGGTCATGGTGGGCTGTGATTCCTCAAGGTTTGCGCGCTCGGGTCGCCGGCCGGGTCTGGCCCCGGGGTCGTCGCCCGCTCGAGTCGGCCGAGTCCCTCACGCGTTCGCGATTATCGCACGCGTTCCCGCAGTGCCCAAGAGCGTGGCTCATGCCCCGAGCACTGGACTGTGATGGACGCCCGAGGCCCCTGGCCACAAGAGGGTGCAGACGCTTGATCGAATGTGTTGTGACACCCCAGCCCGTGTCGGTAAGCCGACAGCGATATGACCGAAACACCGGCCTGGGCCTCGCGTCTCCCGGGTGACAGGGGAGCCACTCGTCCGGCCGGCGATCGCTCCCGCCGATGGACAACACGAAGGGGAATCTGATGCGCAAGCTCATCGTCATCCCGTTGGCCGCATTGCTCGTGCTCGCGGTCGCGGCTCCGGCGTCGGCCGGCCCGAATACCAATAACAGCAGCGGCTCGGCCGTCACCGCCCAGGGCTCCTGGCACTCGGAAGCGGGAGGCGCCTGGACGTATGGCTCGCTCTACGCTTGGCAGGAAACAGGCTCTGCCTCGGCCTACCTGGAGTTCTTCGAAGAGAGCGGTGAGTACGTCGACTGCACTCCGGCCGACGACACCGACGAGTTCTATGGCTTCCAGGGCCAGTACCGCTACGGCTACGGCGAGGGAACCCTGACGATCGCCAAGGGATTGTCCGAGGCCCATGCCTCCGGCACGCTCGATGTCGGCACAGTGACCGTCGACGATTGCATCGGGCTCTACGACGAATCCTGGGCGGGCAGTGTCCCCGTCTCCCTTGACCTGGTGGCCACCGGTCCGAAGGCGATGGAGCGCGGGACCTGGTCCTTCAAGATCCCGAGCGAGTACAACAGCCACTCGTCCTATTCCACGACGTTCCGCGCGGCCGCAGGCTCGGCCACCATCG
>CAZFXH010000170.1:0-1830 GCA_964522905.1 uncultured Anaerolineaceae bacterium | reverse complement strand
CGCCCGGCGATGGCCGATGTGCATGGCGAGCTCGGTCGAGGTCGGTCCAGGGATGAGGTTCGCCGCGCCGATCAGGTCGACGAAGACGCCGTCGTCGAGCCAGCCGCGGCGCCGGACGAACTCGTCGCGCATGATCGCGATGTGCCCGGCCGGACCACCGAAGGCCGTCAGCCCAAGCCGCAGAAACACACCGGCGACCTCACGTATCGCACGGCTCTTGGGAACTGGCACCCTCAACGGTCGACCGTCACACACTCACCGACGGCGGAGGCGACGCTCCTGCGAGCCATCCGCCGGAGGCCTTTTTCAGCCGGCGAGTGGATCGATCTTGTCGGGGTCGATGCCGAGCTCGCGGATCGCCTTTGCCGCCTTGGCTGGTGTCACGTCACCGCAGCGTGCCAGGGAGACGAGCGTCGCCGCCGCGATATGCGGCGGGTCGATCTCGAACAGCGCCCGGAGGTCCTCGCGGGTGCCACTGCGGCCGAAACCGTCCGTTCCGAGCGAGAGATACGGCGCGGGCAACCAGCGCGCCACCATGTCGGGCAGCGCCTTCATCCAGTCGGTCGCCGCCACGATGGGGCGCCCGTCATCGGCAAGCACGGTCGTGATGTACGGCACGCGGGGGTCCTTGGCGTCGGGATGGAGCCGGTTCCAGCGCTCGGCCTCGAGCGCGTCGCGGCGCAACAGCGGGAACGACGGGGCGCTGTAGACCTCGGCGGCCACGCCGAACTTCTCGGCCAGCAGGTCGCGCGCAGCGATGACGCCGTTGAGGATGGAGCCTGAGCCGACGAGCCGCGCCGGATGGGCGTCCTTGCCGAGTCGCGGCGCCTCCGCGAACCGGTAGATGCCGCGCAGGATCCCCTCGTCGACCCCTTCGGGCTTGGCCGGTTGCGGGTAGTTCTCGTTGTACAGGGTGATGTAGTAGTAGATGTCCTCGCTCTTGACGTACATACGCTCGATCCCGTCGCGGACGATCGCGGCGAGCTCGTACGCGAAGGCCGGGTCGTAGCCACGGACGACGGGCACGGTCGAGGCGAGGATGTGGCTGTGGCCGTCGTCGTGCTGGAGCCCTTCGCCCGCCAGCGTCGTTCGGCCGGCCGTGGCGCCCATCAGGAACCCGCGACCTCGGGCATCCCCGAACGCCCACATCTGGTCGCCTGTCCGCTGAAAGCCGAACATCGAGTAGAAGATGTAGAACGGGATCATCGCGTGGCCGTGCGTCGCGTAGGAGGTGCCGGCCGCCTGGAAGCTGGCCATGGAGCCCGCTTCGGTGATGCCCTCTTCGAGGACCTGGCCGTCGGTCGCCTCGCGATACGAGAGCACCAGCTCGGAATCGACCGGCTCGTAGCGCTGCCCGAGCGCGGCGTAGATGCCGACTTCCTTGAACAGCGGATCCATGCCGAAGGTGCGCGCCTCGTCCGGGATGATCGGCACGATGCGGGGCCCGAGCTCCTTGTCCCGGATCAGGTTGCGCAGGATCCTCGTGAAGACCATGGTCGTCGAGACCTCGGTCTTGCTGCCGGCGGCGAACTCCTGGTCGACCTCGGGCGCCGGCGCGGGCAGCGGCTTGGAGCGAACCACCCGCTTGGGGATCGAACCGCCGAGCGCCGCACGACGCTCACGCAGGTACTCGACCTCCTCCGACTGGGGGCCCGGATGGTAGTACGGCGCGGCCTTGAGCTTGTCGTCGGGGATCGGCAGCTGCAGCCGATCCCGGAAGACCCGGAGCTCCTTTTCAGAGAGCTTCTTCGCCTGATGCGTGATGTTGCGCGCCTCGACGCCCGCGCCGAGCGTCCAGCCCTTTACGGTCTTCGCGAGGATGACGGTCGG
>CAZFXH010000169.1:0-1520 GCA_964522905.1 uncultured Anaerolineaceae bacterium | reverse complement strand
GGATCTCGGGCGCTGGACGGGTCCCGGTGACGACCCGCTTCACGGGACGACCGTCTACGAGATCGTCTGCCCGTGACCGGCCCCTATACTCGGAGGCCGATGGAGGCTGCAAGCGGCGCGACCGACGCACGGGACAGCCGCTTCGACGGGCTCCACGCGGAGGCCAGCGCGGCGGTCGGGTCCAGCGCGAACAGGATCCGCCAAGTTCGGGAGGAGTACCGCCGTGCGTATGCGGACGCCCTGTCGCGCTGGCAGGACCTCCGTGACGAGCTCGATGGCATCGGTCGATCATCCCCCCACGAAACGGCTCCGTCGACCCCCGAGGATCTCGGCGCTGATCGCGGGACCGACCAGGCGATCCACGCCGCCGATGCGGGGGCGAATGACGCGCGCCGCCGAGCCCTGCGGGCCGAGGTGGAGGCGATGGCCGCAGCGCTGGAGGGTCATCGCTCGGCGCTGGCCCGTCTTGAGCTTGCCGAGCGCACGCTGTCGCGCACGTGGTTGTTCCTGGAACGTGGCGACAGCTCCCTCGTGGCGCCGGGCAACGAACCCGGCGCGGGCGAAGACGTCGCGATGCGCATCGTCGAGGCGCAGGAGGCCGAGCGCGCCCGGCTGGCGCAGGACATCCACGACGGTCCGATCCAGGCGCTGTCGAACGCGATCTTCCAGGCCGACTTCACCGAGCGCATGAGCGCCACGGACCCGGCGATCACCGCCGAGATCGGAGCCCTGCGCTCCCTGCTCCGTCGAGAGCTCGACAACCTGCGTGGTTTCATCAGCCAGCTGCGGCCACCGGCCCTCGACGAACTCGGCCTTGACGGCGCGATCGAGGAAGCGGTCGGCCGCCTGCGAGCGACGAGCGCCCTGAATGTCACGACCGCCCTGCGTGCACCGAACAGCGCCCTGGATGATGACCAACAGACGGTCGCGCTGCGCGTGACCCAGGAAGCGCTGCAGAATGTGCGCAAGCATGCAGCCGCTTCGACCGTTGTGGTCAGCACGGACGTCGCGGACGATGCCTGGGCCCTCGAGATCCGCGACGATGGGCGCGGTTTCGATGTCGGTGCGGTGGCCGCGCGTGGCCGCCGGAACTTCGGATTGCAGTTCATGAGGGAGCGAGCGGAACTGATCGATGCGCGCTTCGACGTACGATCTCGACCGGACGGCGGTACCGTGGTCCGACTCGAGATCCCGACGGGCGCCCGGACGGGAAATAAGGAGAACGGATGAGCGCGACTGAATTCGGTGGAGTCGATCGACGGCGGGGTGGCCCCGACCGGAGATCCCCGGAAGACACGATCCGCATCCTGATCGTCGACGACCACGCCCTGTTCCGCGCCGGCGTCGCCGGTCTCCTTGCCCGGGAACCGGACCTCGAGGTCGTAGCCGAGGCGGACGATGCCCGGAGCGCCATGGATCGGGCCCTGGAGACGTCGCCGGACATCATCCTGATGGACCTGTCCCTGCCGTCGCCTGGCGGCATCGAGACGACCCAGCGCATCAAGCGCGAATTGCCATCC
>CAZFXH010000168.1:0-6596 GCA_964522905.1 uncultured Anaerolineaceae bacterium | reverse complement strand
CGGCTCACCGCTGTGACCGATCAGGGCGCGGTCCGGCGGCCGGGAGCGTCTCAGTTCCGGGTCGCCGCCTGGATGGGGGCACCGCGCCGGAGGGCTCGGGCGCGGTTGACCCACATGTGCAGCCGCAGGCGCCAGAAGTCGCGCACGGCGCGCAGGATGACCTGCGGTTTGGCGCCCGTGGGCGAGCCGGCGGTGCGTGGGTAGTGCGGCACCCCGACCTCGGCGACCGAGCGACCGGCCGCCTGGAGCTTGATCAGCAGCTCGGCCGAGAAGAACGCCCCCTCGGACTCGACGCGCAGGCCTTCGAGCGCTTCGCTCCGAAAGAGCTTGCACGCGCAGTCGACGTCGGTGACGCCGAGGCCGAAGAAGATCCGGTTGGCCAGTCGATAGGCCTTCGCATAGACCGTCCGGATCAGCGGGTCGGCCCGGGCGATGCGGTAGCCCGCGACGACGTCGGGAGCGTCCGGCTGCGCGAGTCGCGCGGTCAGGCGGCCGAGGTCCACGACCTGGAACTGACGGTCGCCATCGGTGAAGGCGACGAGCTCGAACCGGGCCGCTCCGAAGCCGGACCGGAGGGCTCCGCCGTATCCGCGGTTGACCTCATGATGGACGGCGCGGACCACACCGGCGTGCCGGGCGGTCAGTCCGTCGGCGATCGCCTGCGTGCCGTCGCGGGACCCGTCGTTGACGATGATGATCTCGAACGTGTCGGCGATGGACGGGAGGACGGCCAGGGCCTCCTCGACGAGGCCCGCCACGTTGGCCTCCTCGTTGTGCGCCGGGAAGAAGTACGAGAGGCGTGCGACGCGCTCCGGTGCGCCGCCCGTTGCCGGCCCCGCGATGCCCGCAGGATCGGGTGGCGGCGAGATCGTGGTCACTCCCCGGCCTCGCGCCGGGACACGACTCTCGAGAGCATGCTCGGATCTCCGTCGTCGACGGGTTCGAGGACGTAGCGGCGCTCGAGGGTGGCGATCTCCACCGGGTCGACGCGGATCACGTACACGGGTCGGTTCGGCAGGTTCGCGTCGATCACGTCCGTGAGGTCTCCCAGTCCCAGGTCGAGGCGCGTCCGATCGTCGATGACCGTCAGGTCCGGGCGCTTGCCCTCGATGTGTTGTGCGTACCATAACGGCGTGGAGTAGCTCCACCAGCTCACGACGACGGCGTTCGGCTGCATCGCCGCGAGGGAGCGATCGACCCACTCTCGGGCGTCGTCGTCCCCGCTCCTGTCGACCCGGACCGCTCGGTTCGGCAGGGCGAACGCGGTCGGCAGCAGCAGGGCGGCGGCGAGGCCCAGGACGACGATCGAGTCCGCGCCCGCCGGCCGACGACCGTCGGATCCGCCTCGGTCGAGCTCCGGATCGAACCCGATCGTGCCGCTGAGGAGCGCGACCGCGCCACTCGCGAGGATGGCCAGCCAGGTCCACGCGAGGAGCACGGGTCCGAGGTAATAGCGCTCGATCTCCGCGTTGTCGTAGGACGTGGCGAAGGCACACGTCAGCAGGACCGCCGTCCCGCTCAGCAAGCCGTAGGCTGGTCGCCGGATGGCCGTCGCGACGAATCCGATCGGGATGAGCGCCGCGAGGGGACCGAAGGCGGCGCTCATGCGGCGCACGACCTCGATCGCCTTGCTCGGCAGGTCCGTCAACGGACCGGCGACGCTCTCGCGGAACTGCTCGGCCAGGACGATGTACCAGAAGCCGTCCCAGGTCTCGGGGCGCCCGTAGACCATCGGGGCGCGGAACGGCCCGGCACGCAGCGGCAGCTCGAGAAAGACGAGCACGACCGTGACACCTAAGGCGACCATGCAGGCCACGATCACTCCCGGCCGTCGGAGGATGCCCGGGTCCGCGGCGAGCACGTAGAGCGCGATTCCCGGCGCCAGCAACAGCGCGAGCGAGTGATTGCCCAGCGCGAGCCCGAATACGACGGCCGCGACGATGAGGAAGCGGTCGGTGCGGCGGCGCAGCCTGCGCTCGTCGGCGGTGCGGTCTTCCCAGGCCACCAGGAGCCGCAACAGGATCGCGATGAGGGCCAGGTGTAGGGCATGGACATCGGCGTGCGTGCCGATCGTCCAGGCGATCTCGGTCAGGGCGAGCCCCAGTCCCGCCGCCATCCCAAGGACCGCCGACCGGGTGAGCGCACGGACGAGATCGACCACCACGGCGGCTGCCACGGCGAGGCTGATCGCCGCGAAGAGGTTCATGCGGAATGCCGGCTCTCCGAACGGGGTGAGCACGAGATTCACCAGCCAGCCGAGCAGCACGTACGTCGGGAATCCGGTCGGATGGGCCGTGCCCATGAGCGGCGCGACCGCCTGCAGCTCGGCCGTGTCCCAGAAGCCGACGCCGGGCAGCAGGGCGACCCTCGCCGCGCCGAACGCGACGAGGCCGACCAGCGCCGAGGGGAGCCAGCCGGCGACCCGCCCCCCGGCACCCACGACCCCCATCCTCTCCCGAGCGGCCGTCACCACCCGAGGCGCGTTGCCCACACGACACCCCAGGCGTTGACCGCGATCGAGATCACCACCAGGGCCATTGCGACCGGCATCGCCCAACGGCGTGCGCCGTCGGCCAACCGGTCGATCCCGAGGGCCACGAGCGGGAGGGCGAATGGGACCGCGTCGTTGCTGAATCGATAGCCGAACTGGACCCAGCCCTGGCTGAAATGCATCAGATCCAGCAGCACCACGAGGAGGACGCCAAGGGCGGCACCGGTGACGAGGCGGCTCAGGCCGTAGCGGCGCAGGACCGGGATCATGAGGAGGAACGCCGGGCTCGTCAGGAGGATGCTCATCCCGACGTCGCGTGGTAGCGCGAGCGGGCAATCCGCGTCGAACAGGCCGCGCTGCGCATCCGGGGTCGTGCACAGGGGTTCGTCGATCGTGCCGAGGGTGTCACGCAGCCGATCCGGCAGGATCTCGGGGGTCGACAGGAACATGATCCGCAGGTTCTGGGCGAGGTAACGGGGATCCTCGGCGGCCCATTCGGGGTGGTAGTCGAGGGCGACGTAGGCGCGGGCCTCGAGCTGGTAGAGATGGTCGTACGCCGGGTGGAAGACCTGACCCGTCACGGCCACGTTGTAGGCCAGGAGGGCGCCCACAGGGATCGCCGCGCCGAGTCCGGCGGACCAGCCGCGGCGCCACCAGCTTCCGCCGGGACCCACGAGCAGGAAGAACGGGGCGGCCACGAGCGTCGGCAACCGGGCCGTGGCCGCCAGCCCGAACAGCAGGCCGACGACGAACTGGCGGCGATCGACGGCGAAGCGGTGCTCGGCGGGCCGCGTGGTAGCCACGCCCTCGGCGGAGGGGACGTTGTCGAGGCCCCGCTCGTCGTCCTGCGCCGCTGGATCGTTCCCGATGGCCAGTCCGACGGCAAGCATGGCAAGCCCGACGGCGAGGATGTGCGCCTGGTACCAGGTCGTCGCAAGCTGGGCCGTGTACCAGAACACGGTCCCGAACGCGAAGAAGAGCGTGGTCGCCAGCCGCGCGACGGGCTGGATCCGCAGCCGGCCGAGCATCCACCAGCAGATCGCGACGTCGAGGGCGGCCAGGGTCGTGAAGATCGTCTGGTCGTCCGTCGTGAGCCCCCAGAGCGCCACGAATGGGACGAGGATGAGGGCCGGCAGCGGCGGGAACGGGATCAGCCCGCGCGCGGTGCCGTCGGTCGTCGCGACCGGCAGCACGTCCTGGAAGAACGCGTTGCCATCCGTGGTAGCCGTGCCGAAGACGGGATAGCGGATGGCCGCCTGTCCCTCGAGGAAGGCCGAGGCCTGCCAGACGAAGTGGTCGTAGAAGCGCTCACCCTGCGTCGCGAGGTAGATGCCGAGCGCGACGATGGCCAGCAGGACCCCGCCGACGAGGTCGAGTCGTCGGTCCAGCTGCGAGTCCGGGCGGCGGCCTGCCCCGGCGCTATCGGGGCTGCCCTGTGCTACGCTCAGATTCACCTTCCACGCTCGTGCAGGAGCCGCTTCCCCGGTGACTGGCCCCGTTTCCGGTGGGGGCGAGCGAGGCACGGGAGCGCCGTCTCGGTCGACCGGGATGCAGGGGACCCTTGGCGCGATCCTGATCGTCCTCGCGCTCGGCCTCGCCTTCCGGCTCATTCTGGCATATCTCCTCCCAGGATCCGGCTTCGATGCGGACCTGGGATCGTTCCGTTTCTGGGCGAACAATCTCGCGGATGAGGGACTCCACGGCTTCTACGAGCGAGATTTCTTCCACGACTACACGCCGGGCTACCTGTACGTGCTGTGGCTCGTCGGGACCGTCGGCAACGCCCTGGGCGGCATCGGCGACCTCATCAAGATCCCGCCGATCCTCGCCGACCTCGCGATCGGGTACCTCGTCTGGTCGATGATCCGCGAGCTCGGCGGTCGGGAGCGGCTGGCGCTGCTCGGCGCCGCGGTCGTGGTCGTGAACCCGGTCTTCTGGTTCGACAACGTGGTCTGGGGGCAGGTCGACTCGGTCGGAGTCGTGTTCGTGCTCCTCGCGCTGCGCTCGCTGTGGCGCGACCAGCCCGATCGTGCCGCGATCTTCACGGTCATCGCGGCGCTCGTGAAGCCGCAGCTCGGGATCCTCGTACCGCTCGTCGCGGTCGTGACGATCCGCCGGGCGCTTTGGCCCATCAAGCGGGATCCGGCAGACGTCGAAGGCGCCCGCGCTCAGGGCGTGGGCCCGATCGATCGCCTGCGCGCGTGGGAGAAGCGGACCGGGCACCCGGTGCGCATCCTCACGACCGGGCTTGCGGGCTTCCTGACGGCGGTGCTCCTCTGCCTGCCGTTCGGGCTGTCGGTCCTGGTGCCGGTCGCCGCGCCGCCGTTCTTCAGCTCCGGGCTCATCAACCAGATCGTGATCGCGGGCGGTGGCTACCCGTACCTGACCGTCAACGCCTACAACGCCTGGGCCGTCGTGCCCAGCGACCTGGGGAACAGCCTGGCCGGAAGCGGCCTATGGGTGTGTGATGCAGCGGGCTTGGCGGCCGACAAGTGCGGCGCCGGCGTGGCGGTCTTCGGCGTGGTGCCGGCCGTGGTCGTCGGTGCGGCTCTACTGGTCGCCTCCTTCGTTGCCGCGCTGTGGGTGGCCGCTCGTCATCCCGATCGGCTGACGCTGCTGGTGGTCCTGGCCGTCCTCGCCATCGCGTTCTTCGCCCTGCCGACGCGGGTGCACGAACGCTACGGCTTCCCGTTCTTCGCGCTCGGGGCGATTCTGTTCGCCATCTCGCCACGCTGGAGGGTGGCGTACGTGGTCCTGGCCATCGCCACGTTCGCCAACATGTACGTGGTCCTGACCACGCTCTATCCGCCGGAGTTCCCGGAACGGAACGCCGTCCGCGACTGGCTGGCGATCGGGCCCCTCCTCAGATCGCAGGCGGGCGTGACGATCATCGCGATCATGCACACCGCGGCGTTCATCTGGGCGCTGCTCCAGCTGCGATCGGGCGCTCGCGAGCACCTCGCCGACGAGCTGGCGGAGGCGCGGCTGGTCGACACGGTCCGAGAACGGCCGATTCGCCCGGCCGAGGGCCTCGCGGGTGTCCGGGATCGCGGGCTCGGCGCGGGATCGGCTGATCCCCCGGCCCTCACCGGCGGACCGTCGGCCGGAAGCGCATCCTCGACCGCGTCCGTGTCCTTTTCGGCCGCCTCCGCGGCGGGCTCCGACTGGTCGCCCGACCCTCCGGCCTGGGGCCCGCGCGCCGCGCTTGCGGAGAGCGGCCTCGTCGACTGGATCAGGAGCCGGCTGTCGGAACGACCCGTGCGGGCGGATCGCACCCGGACCCTGACCGGCGAACGCGGAGGGCGACTGGATCGCCTCGACGTGTGGCTCCTCGTCGTGCTGATGCTCGCCACGTTCGGGCTGCGGACCTTTCGGCTCGAAGAGCCCTACGAGATGCACTTCGACGAGGTCTATCACGCCCGTACCGCCACGGAGTTCCTGCAGTACTGGCGATACGGCGAGTCGCATGACATCTACGAGTGGACGCATCCGCACCTGGCCAAGTACGCGATGGCTGCGGGCCTCGTCCTGTGGGGTGAGGATCATGTCTCGGAGACCGCGAACCTCGGCACGCCCGTCGTCGCGGCCGCCATCGAGCATCGACGCGAGGACCCGATCACGGGCGAGCGCGCCGGGGAGCGCGTCCATCTCGCCACCGGCGACGCCGTACGGACCGAGGACCTGCGCACCCGCCGGACCGTGAGCACATTCGCGGCCCCCGGTTCGACGGCACTTGCTGTCGATGTCTCGGCCGATCAACTCGTGATCGGGTTCGGCGACGGCAGGCTCGCGACCGTCCACCTGTCCATCGTCGGCGTCGACGGGGCGGACAGTGGTGTCGAGCCGCTCGCGCTGGCGACGCTTGATCACCCCGTGACGCGCGTGCTCGTGACCGACGACGGCGCGACCCTCGTCGCGGCCTCGGGCGACCGGTTGAGTACCGTCGATGCCGCCAGCGGCGACGTCCTGGGCACGCTCGATTTGCCCGGCATCGCGGACCTGGCGCCGGCGGGGACCGGTTCGCCCCTCGTCGCGACGCCCGCCGCCATCGATGACTCGAGCACGGCCGCCTCCGTGCTCGCCGAGCTCCTCGAGACCGAGGCCG
>CAZFXH010000167.1:0-18180 GCA_964522905.1 uncultured Anaerolineaceae bacterium | reverse complement strand
CCGGCCGGCGATCGTGGGAGCGGAGCTCGGGGACACCATCCGCGCGTCGTGCCGGAGTGATGGGACGGTGGACCTGGGCGCGGCCCTCGAATCATGCGCGGACCTGTTCACCCGCTATGGCGGCCACGCGGGGGCGGCCGGGTTCGAGCTGCCGGCCGAGCGCTGGCCCGCCTTCGTGGAGCGTTTCGAGGCCATCGCGCGTGACTCCGTGCCGTCCGACCCCCGGGCCGTACTCGCCATCGACCTCGCGCTTCCGGCCCTCGATGTCGACTACGCCCTGTACCGGGAGCTGGCCGCACTGGCGCCATATGGCCCTGGCAATCCCCAGCCGCTCGTGGCCGTCCTCGGGCTGACCGTGCTCCGCGTGCGCCAGGCCGGCACCGATCACACCTCGATGACGCTGCGCCGCGACCTGGACGTCCTCGACGGGATCGCCTTCGGCCGTGTCGATATCGCCGCGCTGGTGCACGAGGGCGACGTGATCGATGTCGTGGCCCGCCTCGCCAGCCGGACCTTCGGGGGCTTCGAGTCCCTGCAGCTCGAGATCCGCGACGCGGCGTCCAGTGGCGCCCACCCGGAGGCAGCCCTCGTCCTCGCCGGCGCCGGACCGGGGCTCGTGGCGGCGTCCTCATGACCCGAGCCGCGCGACCGCGGCCGCCGCGCGCCGGCGACCCGTACGGCATCGGACCGATCGGCACGATCGCGGCACCGGTGCTCTCCATCGTGGGCCTGCTGCTCATCGGAATCGTCACGCTCAACCTGCTCAATGGCGATGTGCCGTTCGGGATCGGCGGGCGGGGCGGCAACGGCGGCGATGGTCCCAGCAGGACCGCGGCGCCCTCGGGCGTCGTCGTCGTGCCGGAGGAGGCCGCGTTCCAGGGCGCGATCGTCTATGCGAAGAGCGGCAACCTCTGGGTCCAGACCAACGACGACGTCACGCAGGTCACCTCGGACGGTGGCGATTCGATGCCGTCCTGGTCCGCGGACGGGCAGTGGATCATCTTCGTCCGCTCGCGGCCCGAGGTCGGGAACTGGCCGCTCCGGGGCAACGAACGCCGCTACGACATCGTCGTGCCGGACCTCATGCGCGTGCGCGCCGACGGTGGCACTGACCCGGAGCGCCTGGCGACCGGGCGCGTGAAGGACGGGCGGCTCGAATGGTCGTCGTGGATGCGGCAGCCGGTCCTGGCGCCGGACGGGAGGACGATCGCGCTCGTCACGGATGCCCCGAACCCGGGCGAGGACAACGTCGTGCTGAAGTTCTTCGATGTCGAAACGAAGAAGATCCGCTCGGCCGGCGTCCGGACGAACGGTGTGCTCGGCCACCAGGACCCCGAGTGGCGCTTCGACGGCACGTTGCTGCTGTACACGCAGAACGGGCGTGACGGCGCGCGCGGGGCACCCCAGATCATGCGCTACGACACTCGTACCAAGAAGGCCGGCACGCTCAGCGCCCCGGGTTACATGCAACCGTCCTACTCCCCCGACGGCCGATACGTCGCCGCGACCCGCACGACCGCCCTAGGGACGGACGTCGTGATCCTCGACGCGCGCAACGGCCGGCAGCTCCTTCGACTGACCGACGACGGCGCCTCGTTCGCGCCGGCCTGGTCGCCGGCCGGGGACGGGATCGCGTTCCTGCACATCGTCGGGCAGACGGTCGACCTGCAGCTGGCGGTTCTTGAGGGCGCGGCACCGGCCTGGACCGTGAAAGAGACCGTGGACCTGACGGAGGTCTCCGGACTTGACG
Organism: uncultured Anaerolineaceae bacterium; assembly: GCA_964522905.1. Lineage (GTDB taxonomy): Bacteria > Chloroflexota > Limnocylindria > Limnocylindrales > CSP1-4 > SPCO01. Next base: position 16,430 of record CAZFXH010000167.1, on the reverse strand, counting down.
CGGCCTCGCGGCCCGACTGGTTCATCCCGGCCGACCTCCTGCCCGCGACCCCGGCTCCCACAGTGACCCCGAGCGCTTCCGCTCCCGCGGCCTCGGCCGCCAGCAGCCCCGCTCCGTGATCGCCGGAGGACGGGACCAGGAGCGCGCGGTTGCCGGCGAAGGCGACGCGGCCACGTACCTCGAGCGCCTCGGGGCACGTTCGAGGACGACCAGCACCGTCCTGTGCCTCGGGCTCGACCCGGACCCGGAGGGGCTGCCCGCGGGGTTCGGGCGCGACCTGGCGGGCCTCGAGCGCTTCGCGGCGCTCCTGCTCGAGGCTGCCGTCCCGTACGCCTCGGCCGTCAAGCCGAACCTCGCGTTCTTCGAGGCCTTCGGCTCGGCCGGGATGGCGGCCCTTGAACGGCTGCGAGCCGGCCTGCCGGCCGACGTCCCCGTGGTCGCCGACGCGAAGCGTGGCGATATCGGCTCGACGGCCGGGCGCCAGGCGACGGCACTGTTCGACCAACTGGGCGCGGACGCCGTCACGGTCAACCCGTATCTCGGCGCGGAGGCCGTGACCCCGCTGCTCGAGCGACCCGACCGGTTCGCCTACCTGCTGTGCCGGACGTCCAACCCCGGGGCCGGCGAGCTCCAGGATCTCGAAGTCGCGGCCGACCCGGCGACCGACAGCCCCGCGGAGCGCCTCCACGAGCGAGTGGCCCGCCTGGCCAATGGCTGGGGACCCGGCGGGACGGTCGGGCTCGTCGTGGGCGCCACGGCGCCCGACGAGCTGGCGCGGATCCGTGCGCTGGCACCCGGCCTCGCGTTCCTCGTCCCTGGTGCAGGCGCGCAAGGCGGTGCCATCGAGCCGGTCCTCGAGCACGGCCCAGCATCGGTCGCCCCGGCCCATGGCCGACCCGGTCACGGGCTGCTCGTCAACGTGTCTCGCGGCATCGCCGGTGCCGCCACCGATGATCGGGACGGGGATCCATTCGAGCGTGTTCGAGCCGCCGCCGCCGAGTGGGCGGCGCGCCTCCCTGTGCTACCCTAGCGGCCGCGTCGACCTATCTGAGGAACCCGTCATGCTGCCGACACCCGGACCTCTCGAACTCGTCATCATCCTTGTCATCGCGCTGCTGATCCTCGGCCCGGGCAAGCTGCCCGACGTCGGATCGGCCCTCGGCAAGAGCATCCGCGAGTTCCGCAAGGCATCGTCCGACCTCGGCGATTCCGTGAAGGTCGACACCTCGCCCCTGCCGCCCCCGTCGCAGGAAGCGCCGCCGGCGCCCGCGCCGGCCGTGGCCCCGCAGGGAGCGGACCTGCCCGGGGCACCGGCTGCGCCGACTCCCCAGTCGCGCCCCAGCGAGCCGACGCCCGGCACCAACTAGGCACCCGGTCCCTCGCCCTCGATGGCCGACGCCGACGCCCTGCGCGACGCCACCCGGCCCGGCGTCCCGGTGACGCCCGAACCCGCCCCGCCGCCGACGACCGCACCCGATGGCTCGGTCATGTCCCTCGTCGACCACCTGGGCGAGCTGCGCGACCGCCTGTTCCGATCGATCCTTGCCGTGGTGGCCGGCTCGGTCGTCGGGTTCTACTTCTCGGTACCGATCCGGGACTTCCTGCTGCAGCCGCTTCCCGGAGGCACCGTGCAGGTCCTCGGCGTGGGCGACGGGTTCATGATCCAGCTGCGAATCGCGATCATCGCCGGGGTCATCCTGGCGATGCCGGTCCTGCTTTTCCAGATCTGGCGGTTCGTGGCACCGGGTCTGACCCCGTCGGAGCGGAGGACCGTCCGCCCGTGGGTACCGCTGGCGCTGGTGTTCTTCGCCCTGGGCGTCGGTATCGCGTACCTCGTCTTGCCGTACGCGGTCTCATTCCTGCTCGGCTTCACGGACGACCGGTTGGTCGCGAACACCGCCGCGGGCCCGTACTTCGATTTCGTGACCACGATGTTCCTGGCCTTCGGGCTCGTCATGGAGTTTCCGATCCTCCTCGTCGGGTTGTCGCGGGTCGGCATCGTCACGTCCGACCGCCTCCGCCAGGTCCGGCGCTACGTGATCCTGGGCATCGCGATCTTCGCTGCGGTCGCGACCCCCGGTGGCGACCTCGTGAGCCCCTTCGTGCTCGGCGGCACGATGTACCTCCTGTACGAGCTCACCGTCGTGTTCATCAAGCGCACGGGCCGGTGAACGAACCCGCGGAGCATCCCGTCATCGACGGTGCCGCGGACCAGGCGGTCGTGATCCTCTCCGGCCTGTCGGGGGGCGGGAAGACCGCCGCGGCGAAGCTGTTCGAGGATCTCGGCTACACCGTGGTCGACAACCTCCCTGGTGAGCTCCTACCAGATCTCGCGGAGCTGGTGTCGTCCGACCTGCGGCGCTTCGCCCAGGTGGCGATCGTCGTCGACGTGCGATCCGGTGACGCGACCCTCGCGCTCGCGGCAATGCGCGGTGCCCTGGAGGGACGCGGGATCGTGCCAAGCATCGTGTTCCTCGAGGCCCGCGACGACGTCCTCATCCGGCGGTTCAGCGAGACGCGTCACCGTCATCCCCTGGGCGACCACCGCGGCATCGCGAGCTCCATCGCCGAGGAGCGGCGCATCCTCGACCCGGTCCGCGCCGAAGCCGACGTCATCGTCGACACGTCCGACCTGTCGCTGCGCCAGCTCCGCGAGCGGCTGTTCGCCCAGCTCGCGACGACGACGCGCCCCGACCAGCTCGCGGTGCAGCTGATCAGCTTCGGCTACAAGTTCGGGATCCCGCTCGAGTCCGATCTCGTGTTCGATGTCCGGTTCATCGCGAACCCGTACTACGTGCCCGACCTGCGGCCCCGCTCCGGTCTGACCGACGCGGTCCGCTCGTACGTCCTGGACCAGCCGGTCACCGGCAAGTTCCTCGACCTCCTGCGGGACTTCCTGGAGTTCGCCATCCCCGCGTACATCGGGGAGGGCAAGACGCGGCTCACGATCGGGATCGGCTGCACGGGCGGCTACCACCGCAGCATCGTGCTCGCCGAGGAGCTCGCGGGATGGCTCCGGGAGCAGGACACGGGCCCGGTGGCGGTGTTCCATCGCGAGCTGGATCGGTCGTGAACCTGCGTCGCTGGCTGACTCCCGGCATCGGCGTCAAGCGCTGGCTGCTCGTCGTCTTCCTGGGCCTGCTCCTGCTCGCCGTTGCCTTCGCCCACCTGCTCCGCCAGGTGTCGCACGGCCTGGAGCCCGGCGGGCTCGCTGGGGCGTTCATCGATGCCGCGACCCTGCAGTTCCTGCCCTATCCGCTGCGCGGGCTCATCGTGGGATCCATCGGAGTCGGGCTCCTCGCGCTCGGCGGCTACCGGGCGATGCGGAGCATGACGGACCCGCTGCGCACGTGGGACGCCGATCAGCCCCTCGTCGAGGTCATCTACCAGAAGCGCTTCCTGGCGCGCGGCCCGCGTATCGTGGCGATCGGTGGCGGGACCGGGCTGTCGACGCTGCTGCGCGGCCTCAAGGAGCACACCAGCAACCTCACCGCCGTCGTGACCGTGGCCGACGACGGCGGTTCGTCCGGTGTGCTGCGGACGGAGCTCGGGATCCCGCCGGTGGGCGACATCCGGAATTGCATCGCGGCCCTCGCGGACGCCGAGCCGTTGATGAACGAGCTGCTCCAGTACCGGTTCCCGATCGCCGATGCCGACAAGCACTCGGCAGAGGGGCCGGGCCTCGCCGGCCACGCCGTCGGCAACCTGTTGCTCGCGGCGATGACCGCCATCGAAGGCGGCGACTTCGAGGAGGGGGTCCGGCGCATCAACCGGATCCTGGCCGTCCGCGGTCGGGTCGTGCCGGTGACGGCGACGCCCCTGACGCTCCACGCGCGCTGCCGGGATGGCTCGGTCGTCCACGGCCAGTCGCTCATCATGGTGACCCGCGACATCGAGCGGGTCTGGGTCACTCCCGACGGCGTCGATGCGTCCGAAGACGCCCTGGCGGCCATCGCCGACGCCGAGCTCATCGTGCTCGGCCCCGGCAGCCTGTACACGAGCCTGCTGCCCAGCCTGCTGCTCCCGTCGATCCGGGACGCGCTCCTCGCCGCGCCGGCACCCCGCCTCTACATCTGCAACGTTGCGACCCAGGACGGCGAGACCGCGGGATACGACCTCGCGGCCCACGTAGAGGCGCTGGCGGCCCACACGGCACCGGGTCTCGTGGATGTCGTGCTCGCCAACAACCGGTTCGACCCCCGGATCCCGACCGCCGGGTCGGCGGAGACCGTTCGCCTGAACTGGCCGCCCGCCGCCGTCCGGCCGGTGCCACGCTTGATCCTTGACGACGTGGTTCACGCCGACAATGCCCGCCGTCACGATCCGGCCCGGCTGGCGGCCGCGATCATGCGCGCGCTCGAAGCCGAGACCGCGACCCGCCGGCGGACCGTGGGTCGGACGGCCTGAGGTGACGCGCTCGGAACGGGATCTCGTGACGGCCCTGCGCAACGAACTTGCGGCCATCGACCCGGCCCGCTCGTGCGACCGCCTCGCGGAGGCGGCTGGTCTCGGCTCGGAACTCGGCGCCCGTGAGCCGGCGGTGGCCCGACTGGCCGTGCGGTTGCGCCGGGTGCGGGAGGAGGCCGATGCGGCGCCGTTCGACTGGGCCCGCGCGGCGGAGCACTGCCGGACGGCCTGGCTGCGCGGTCGCTTCCTGGCGCGCGGCTCGTTGAGCCTGGCGGGTGGCCGCACGCACCTCGAGTTCGTCGTGCCGCCCGAGGATGCCCCGGTACTCGCGGCGCGGCTCCGGGAGGTCGGCCTGCCGGCCTCGTGGCGGCTGCGGCGTGGGCGCGGCGTGGTGACGTGGAAGAGCAGCGAGGCCGTAGGGACGTTCCTGCGCCGCATCGGCGCGGCCGGAGCGCTCCTGGAATTGGAGGCGCGCCAGGTCTCCCGGGCGCTGCGCGGCGAGCTCAACCGGGTCCTCAACGCGGAATCGGCCAATCTCCAGCGCGCGGTGGCCGCGGCGGGACGCCAGCTCGACGCGATCGCGGTCCTCGACGCCGATGGACGGATGCCGGAGCAGCCCTACGTCGTCCGCCTCATCGCGGACGCGCGCCGCGAGACACCCGAAGCGACCCTGACCGAGCTCGCGGAGCGGCTCGAGCTCCATCGATCCGCAGTCCAGCGTGCACTCGAGCGGATCGAGCGTCTCGCCGAGGCGGAACCCGCACCGCCATCGACGGGCGGCAGGCGCATGGTTCGCGCGCATGCGTGAGGTCGTGGTCGCCGCCAACTGGAAGATGCACACGACGCCCGCCGACGCGGGAGACCTCGCGCGCACGATCGCAGCGCGTACTCGCGAACCCGGCGTCACGCGGGTCATCTGCCCGCCCCACGTCTGCCTCGGGGCGGTCGGCGCGGCGCTCGCCGAGGCGGACCCGGACGTGGCCGTCGGTGCCCAGAACGTCCATCATGAGCTGGCGGGCGCGTACACGGGGGAGGTCGCCGCCCCGATGCTCGTGGGCCTCGCGACGTGGGTGATCGTCGGTCATTCCGAGCGGCGGCGCGACGCCGGTGAGACGGACGAGCTGATCGGCCGGAAGGTCGGGCGCGCCCTGGACGCCGGTCTGCGGCCGATCCTGTGCGTGGGCGAGCAGCTCGAGGAACGGGAGGCCGGCCGCGCCACGGAGGTCGTCGACAGGCAACTCCAGGGTGCCCTCGCGGGTCGCGACCCCGCCGCGACGCGCGCCGGCGGCCTCGTGATCGCCTATGAGCCGGTCTGGGCGATCGGCACGGGCCGCAATGCCACCGGCGCCGACGCCGCCGCGATGGCCGACGCGATCCGGACCAGCCTCGCCGACCTGGGTTGGGCGGACATCGCAGCCGCGATCCCCGTCCTGTACGGGGGGAGCGTCACCTCCACGAACATCGATACGTTCCTCGCCGAACCGTCCATCGACGGGGCGCTCGTCGGCGGCGCGTCGCTCAAGCCAGATGAGATGGCGGGGATCGTGGCTCGGGCCGGGATGACCGCCAGGGCCCGCGGCCTCGCCGGCTGACCGGAGCGTGACCGAGAACGCGCGTCGGGCCGGGATCCGGACCCGACCGAGGCCCATCGTGCTCGTCGTCCTCGACGGGTTCGGGGTCGGCGACGGCGGTCCTGGTGATGCCGTCTCCGCGGCACCCATGCCAGTGTGGCGGGGCCTGCTCGCGGGCTGGCCGCACAGCGTGCTCCGCGCGTCCGAGGACGCGGTGGGGTTGCCGCCCGGGCAGATGGGCAACTCGGAGGTCGGCCACCTGAACCTTGGAGCCGGCCGCCCCGTGCTCCAGGACCTGCCCCGGATCGACGCGGCCATCGACGACGGCACGTTCTTCACCCGGCCCGCGCTGCTGGCCGCGTGCGAGCGGGCCCGGGCGTACGGGGTCCTCGACGTCGTGAGCCTGATCGGGCCGGGCGGGGTGCATGCCAACGACCGGCACCTGGTCGCCCTCGTCGGGCTGGCCGCGCGCGAGGGCGTCGACAGGGTGCGGATCCACGCGCTCCTCGACGGCCGCGACACCCCACCGTCGTCGGCCGGAGCCCACATGCTGGACCTGGAGGCGCGGCTGGCGGTCGCCCACCCCGGCGCCGCGATCGCGACCGTCGGCGGACGTTACTTCGCGATGGACCGGGACCGCCGCTGGGAACGGGTCGAATCAGGCTACGACGCCATCGTCCACGCCGAGGCGGCCCATCACGCGGGCTCCGCGGCGGCGGCGATCGAGGCCGCGTACGCGCGCGGCGAGACCGACGAATTCGTCAGCCCGACCGTGATCGACGGACTCGCCACCCCCCTGCCGGCGGGACACCCGATCGTGTTCGCCAACTTCCGCGCGGATCGGGCCCGCCAGCTGACCCACGCGCTGGCCGACGGCGCGGAGTTCGGCGAGTTCGACCGCACATCCGCGTCGGGTCGGCCCGCCCCGGACGGCCTGCTCGTCGTGACCATGACCGAATACGAGTCGGGCCTGGCCGCGCTGGTCGCGTTCCCGCCGGAGACGGCGCGCTCGCTGGCGCAGGCGATGAGCGAGGCCGGCTGGCGACAGTTCCACGTCGCGGAGACCGAGAAGTACGCGCATGTCACGTACTTCTTCAACGGCGGCGTCGAGACGCCGTGGCCGGGTGAGGACCGGCGGCTCATCCCGAGCCTCAAGGTCGCGACCTACGACCTCGCTCCCGCCATGTCGGCGGTCGGGGTCACCGATGCGCTCGTGGAGGCGATCGAATCGGGCGACTACGACTTCATCGTGGCCAACTACGCCAACTCGGACATGGTCGGCCACACCGGGGTATGGGACGCGACCATCGAGGGCCTCGCGACGGTGGATGCGTCGCTCGCGCGGGTGCTCGAGGCGATCGAGCGGGCTGAAGCCGCGGACGCCGACGGCCCTGGCGCCATCCTGGCCATCACCGCCGATCACGGCAACGCCGACGACCTGCGCGACGACGCCGGCCGACCGGTCACGGCGCACTCCCTGAACCCGGTGCCATTCCTGTTGATGGGCCGCTCGGTCGCCGGTCGCAGCCTCATGGACGGGGTCCTCGCCGACGTCGCGCCGACCCTCCTCGAGCTCGCCGACCTTCCCACCTGGCCGGCTATCACCGGTCGCTCGCTCCTCGTGCATGAGAGCCCGGGGGAGGGCTGAACGGCCTCCTGTGATAGCATCGGCCGCCGCACGAACGGAGGTCAACGACACGTGAATCCCATCCTGGCCCTCGGCCAGATCATCGTCAGCATCGCGCTGATCGCCGCCATCCTGCTCCAGGCGCGCGGGACCGGCCTGTCCGGCACATTCGGCGGTGATTCCGCCGTGTACCGGAGCCGCCGCGGCGTCGAGCGACGGCTGTGGCAGTTCACGATCATCCTGCTGATCCTGTTCGTCGTCTTCTCGTTGGCGTCCTACATCCTGGCGCCCACGACCGCCTGACGGCAGTGCCGCGGGCGAGCCGCGGCGCTCCCAGCACGGAGCCTCATGACCCGGACCGATACGTTCGTGGTCGGAACCCTCGTCCTGGTCCTCGCCATCGTCGCGGGCCTCATCGGCGTCCCGGCCCTCCAGCTTTCCTCCTCGACATCCTCGTTGGCCCCGGCGCCGGCCGCCAGCGACCGCGCGACTGCCACCCGGCCGTACGTCGAAGGGGCGCTTGGCGCTCCCTTCTCGGTGACGCCGCTGACCGCCCGGACCCAGGTCGACCGCGACCTGGTCGCCCTGTTGTTCTCCGGCTTGCTGCGCAACGGCCCCGACGGCACGATCGTGCCGGACCTGGCCGAGCGCTGGTCGGTCGACGCGAGCGGGAAGACCTGGACCGTCGACCTGCGCGAGGACGCGCGTTGGCACGATGGCGAACCGTTGACGAGCGACGACGTGCTGTACACGATCCGGACGCTCCAGGACCCGTCGTATACCGGCCCCTCGTCGAACTCGTGGAGCGAGGCCACGGTCAGCTCCAGCGGACCCCAACGGGTCGTCTTCACACTGCAGACGCCGCTCGGAGGCTTCCTCCAGGCCCTCACCCAGCCGCTCGCCCCCGCCCACCTGATGTCCGATGTGCCGGTCGATGCGCTTCCCGATGACCCATTCGGACGGCAGCCGGTGGGCTCGGGCCCGTTCGCCCTCCTGGAGCTGACCGATGAGACGGCGTCGCTCGTCCCGGCCGGCGATTTCGTGACCCCCGAGCAGGACGGCTCCGCCGAGCCGTCGACACCGGAGGCGACCGATGCGTTGACGACCCCCGCGCCGAGTGGTCGCCCGTCGCGGCCGAAGCCGTACCTGCCGGGCATCGACTTCCGGTTCTACGCGGAATCGGACCAGCTGCTCGCCGACTTGCGCTCGGGCGCCCTCGACGGCGCCTCGGGGATCACGCGCCAGGAGGCCGCCGAGCTCGGTTCCGAGGCGGGCATCCGCCTCCTGCGTTACCCGGGCGCGACGCTGACCGCGGTGCTGCCGAATCTTCGTCCGAGTCACCCGGAATTCGCGTCGCCCGCGGTCCGGACGGCACTCCTGCAGGCGATCGACCGGGTCCGACTCATCGACGAGGCCTACGCGATGTCTGCCGCGAGCGCCACGGGTCCCATCCCGCCCTCGTCGCCGTTGTTCGATCCAGCCGCCGACCCCGTGGTGTCCTACGACCGGTTCGGCGCGAGCAGGGCCCTCACCAAGGCCGGCTGGACACACAAGGACGATGGCTGGTACCTGGCCAAGGCGACGACGCCCCTCACGCTCGAGGTGGTCAGCCCGACGGAGGGCACGAACCCCGGCCTCTTCGCGGCTGCCGAAGGCGTCGTTCGCGACTGGACGGCACTGGGGCTCAAGGTGACCCACGCGCCGCTCCCGCCGGGGCAGTTCGTGACCGACCGGCTCGCGACCGGCACGTTCCAGGTCGCGGTCGTCGACGTCACGGTTGGCCTGGACCCGGATCTCTATCCGCTCCTCGCGTCGAGCCAGACGCTGACCGGCGGTTCCAACGTCATGGGCGTGCAGGATCCGGCCCTCGACGCGCTCCTCGCCAAGGCCCGGGCGCCCGGCCCGGACGCCGCTCGGATGAAGGCCTACAGCAACCTGCAGAAGCAGCTGGCCAAGGGTCGGTATCTGCTCCCGCTGGCCTTCGCGGACGAGGTCGTCGTGGTCCGCGACACGCTCCAGGGACCCGTCCTGCGACAGGCTTCGGACCCCTCGGATCGATTCTGGGATGTGCTAACATGGCGCCTCGCCGTCGACCGGTAGCGGTCAATAGCGGGTCCGTGCCGAGGTGGCGGAATGGCAGACGCGCTGGTTTCAGGTACCAGTGGCCGCAAGGTCGTGTGGGTTCGAGTCCCTCCCTCGGTACCATTCCTCTCGGACCACTGAAACGGCGACACCTGCCCAGGTGGCGGAATTGGTATACGCGTACGTTTGAGGGGCGTATGAGGCAACTCATCCGGGTTCAAGTCCCGGCCTGGGCACCACTTCACAGCTCCTGACGACCGCCGATCGGGCGGTCGTTTCCATGTCCGGAGCGCTCCCCGTCGGCGCGGCGTTGTAGGCTGCAGGTCCCGGGCGGTTAGCTCAGTCGGTCAGAGCGCCTCGCTTACACCGAGGAAGTCGGGGGTTCGAGTCCCTCACCGCCCACCAAGGCCCGTCACGCGGGGACCGCACGACCACGCGCTGCTAGACTGGCGCGGACGGGTCGCCATCCTGCGCGCGCCCGACCGGAGGAGGTCCAGTGGACCCAGTCGTACTGATCGTCATCGGTGTCATCGTCGTCCTGGTCGTCCTCGCGATCGGCATCTACAACTCCCTGGTCCAGAAGCGCTTGCGCATCGACGAGGCGTTCGCCCAGATCGAGGTCCAGCTCAAGCGCCGTCACGACCTGATCCCGAACCTCGTGAACGCCGTCAAGGGTTACATGGGCTTCGAGCAGAAGGTCCTGACCGACGTCACCAACGCCCGCGCCAACGCCGTCGCTGCCGGCGCCCAGGGCCCGGCCCAGCAGGCCGCCGCGGAGAACATGCTGACCGGCACGCTGCGGTCACTGTTCGCGGTGGTCGAGAACTACCCTGAGCTCAAGGCCAACCAGAACGTCCTGGAGCTCCAGGAGCAGCTGACGACGACCGAGAACCAGATCTCGTTCTCCCGCCAGCACTACAACGCGACCGTCCTGGATTACAACACCGCTATCGCGACGTTTCCGAACATCCTGCTCGCGGGACCGCTGGGCTTCACGAAGCGCGAGTTCTTCGACGCCGAGCCCGAGGCGGCGAACGTCCCGAACGTCGACCTCAGCCTGACCTGACGGCCGGACCGCGGGAGGCACCGTGGCCCGGGCGACCTTCTACGACCAGATCGCCGCCAACCGGCGGAACTCGTTCCTCATGGCGGCGTTCGTCGTCGTCCTGCTGGGGCTACTCGGGTTCACGATCGGCTTCGCCGTGTCCGGTGAGCCTGCCGGTGGCATCGCGACCACGGCGATCGCGCTGATCATCGGGGGCCTGGCCGGTATCGGCACCTATTTCGCGGGCGACTCGCTCGTACTGTCCGTCAGCGGCGCCCGCAAGGTCGATGAGGCCATCGCACCGCAGCTCATGAACGTCGTGCGCGAGATGGCGATCGCGGCCAACGTGCCGATGCCGCGCGTCTACCTCATCGAGGACACTGCACCGAACGCCTTCGCCACCGGACGCGACCCGAAGCACGCATCGATCGCGGTCACGACCGGCCTGCTCGAGAAGCTGGACCGCGAGGAGCTGCAGGGCGTGCTCGCGCACGAGCTCTCGCACGTGCGCAACCTCGACATCCGGTTCTCGCTCATCGTCGGGGTGATGGTCGGCGCCATCGCGATCCTGGCCGACTTCTTCCTGCGCTTCACGTTCTGGGGCGGCGGCTCGCGCGGGCGCAGCCGCGACAGCGGCGGTGGGGGCGGAGCCCAGGCGATCGTGTTCATCATCGCCATCGTCCTGGCGGTCCTCGCGCCGCTCATGAGCCGGTTCATCCAGCTCGCCGTCAACCGTCAGCGCGAGTATCTGGCTGACGCGTCCGCCGTCGAGCTGAGCCGCAACCCCTACGGTTTGGAGCGCGCCCTGGCCAAGATCTCCGGGGATGCCGAGGTGCTCGAGGTCGCCAACCGGGGCACCCAGCACATGTACTTCACCAACCCGATCAAGAAGTTCGAGGAGCGCTCGTCGGGCCTGATGTCGACCCACCCGGCCATCATCGACCGGATCAACCGGCTGCGGCAGCTCACCGGAGATCAACCGCTGGGTGCCGCCGAGCAGGCGCAACTCGCCGGCCTGGAGTAGGGCAGGGGCGCCCCTGCGGACGGTGGCAGGCCCTCGAAGGGCCGTGGTATCCTGCGGTCCGCCGACGGGCAGCCAACGCGGTTGGCCATCGGGCCGAGGTAGCTCAGTCGGTAGAGCACGCGACTGAAAATCGCGGTGTCGCCAGTTCGATCCTGGCCCTCGGCACCACCTTTCGAGGCGGTCGGACACCCGAGCGGAAGTGGCTCAGTTGGTAGAGCATCACCTTGCCAAGGTGAGGGTCGCGGGTTCGAGTCCCGTCTTCCGCTCCATTCATCCTCCCGAAGGCGCCGCTGCCCCTTCGTCTAGTGGTAGGACAGCGGACTTTGGATCCGTGAACCGAGGTTCGAATCCTCGAGGGGCAGCCACCCACCGGGCCGACCCCGGGTAGAATCCCGTCTGGCGACGTGGTGAAGTGGTTCAACACGGAGGTCTGCAAAACCTCTATTCACCGGTTCGAATCCGGTCGTCGCCTCCACTTTCTGAGCACGAAACGGCCCGCTGAGCGATCAGCGGGCCGTCCGTCAGTCTGATCCCAGCGGTGCTTCGCCTCTTGCCCGCGCGAGCCGGTACGCTTGCCCAGGCCGGAGTGGCGGAATGGCAGACGCAGCGGACTTAAACTCCGCGGCCCGCAAGGGCGTCAGGGTTCGAATCCCTGCTCCGGCACCAGCCAGCCCTGCGACACGCGACGGCAAGAAACGCTCACGACATACAGTCCCTGCCAACAACAGGAGGGCACCGTCATCATGACGTTCTCACCGCCCAAGCTGCTCGAGCTTCGCGCGTTCCTCGCACCGCGGACCGGCTTGTCAGCGGGCAACCTCGGCATCGTGGGCGACACCGCGCACGCCAAGCGTGGCGTCTCGTATCACCTGGGTCGCGACCATCTCAAAGGGAGCGCCTACAGCCGCAAGACCAAGCGCGACAAGGAGGGTCTGAGCCGCGCGGCGAGCGCCATGGACATCGGCAACCACAAGGATCTCCGGCGCCTGTCGGTGGCGCTCGTGAAGGCCTGTCAGGCGAATGCGCCCGGCACGTCTGACATCCGGGAGGTCATCTACAGCCCGGACGGCAGGAGGGTCCTCCGCTGGGACCGGGAACGTGGGTTCGCCTCCGACCCTCAAGAGGGCGAGGCCGACGACTCGCACCTCTTTCACACCCACGTGAGCTGGTATCGCGACAGCGAGGCGCGCGACAAGGTCGGCGTGTTCGCGCCGCTTTACAGCGAGAAGCGACCGGACAAGGTGTCACTGATCGACTTCACCCTCGCCATGGACGAGAAGGCAGGGACCATCAGAGTCAAGGATGGCGGCGCCACCGTCGTCACCATCGATGGCGGCGAGCGCCCGAAGCTCCCGGCCGGCCTGGTGCGTCCGGCCCTCGGGCCGGCCACGCTCAAGATCCGGGGCGACCTGCCGCACTACGTCATGTTCATCGGCACGAAGGAGATCGGCTTCGTCAACGAGAACGAGGTCGAGTTCACGCCGGTCGCAGCCGGATAGACCAGCGACGGCGGCGAGCCGCGCGGTCGCTACGCTGGTGCCATGTCGATGCTGCTCATCGTCCTGCTCGCCGCCGCGGTCATCGGCGTCGTGATCGTCCTGGCGATCGCGATGATCGATCGGTAGGCGCCCTCCCGACCTCAGGCCCGGCGCCGCAACCCGAACAGGCCCGGTTTCTTCTTCGGCAGGGCCATCGGCACGACGACACCGTCCGTCCCGAACGCGGTCCCGCTCAGCTTGACCAGGCGCTCGGCGGCCAGCGAGCGCGGCGCGCCCATCACGATCGGCACGCCCTCGTTCACGGCCTTGAGGTACAGGAAGGAGTCATAGGGCAGGTCGAGCTCGATCTTCGTTCCGAGGGCGGCCTCGATGTCACGCGGCTTGAGGATGTCGCGAGCGAACATGTTGTTGAGGACGAACGTCGCCTTGCCGCCGATCGAGCCGGCCGTGTTGAGGTAGTCGAGCAGCCCGTGCATCGCCTTGAGCGCGGCGATCTCGGCGTACACGCCGAGCACGATGGTCTCGGCGTGCTCGAAGACGGTCAGCGTCCGCTCGTCGAGCACCGAGCCGGCATCGATGACGACCGACTCGTATTGCTCCAGCAGCGCCCCGATCAGGTGCGTGACGTGATCGGGCGTGATGTGCTCGGCGGTGTCCGGCGTGGTGGGTGCAGCGATGACGTGGAGCCCGCTGTCGTGACGCATGGCGAACGTTCGCAGGAGCTCGGGCTCCCGCAGCACCGCCTCGTCCCGCACGATGTCGGCCAGGGTCTGAGCGGCCTGCAGGTTCAGGTGGGTGGCGACCCCGCCGAACTGCAGATCAAGGTCCACGAGGACCACCTGATCCGGCCGTCGCTGCGCCGCCGCCACTGCGATGTTCGTGGCGATGGTGGTCGTCCCGACGCCGCCCTTGGGGCTGTAGACGGCGACCACGCGCCGCACTTGCGCCAGCGTGATGCCGTCCGACGAGACGACCGCCTCCTTGAGCTTCGATCGATGGAAGCGCAGCAGGAGCGCCTCGACCCGCGCCTCGACCTCGCGCGCGTCGAACGGTCGCGCGATGACGTCGTCAGCGCCCGCCTCCAGGAAGCCGATGCGCTCCTCGACGTCGTCGCTGTTGGCGACGCACAGGATGGGGATCGCGGCCATCGCCGGGGCCGCGCGGATCTCCCGGCAGAGCTCGATGCCGGTCCTGGCCGGGACCGCTTCCTTTTCCTTCTTCGCCTCCTTGGAGCCCTTGGCGGGCCTGGCCGGGGCGTCCGGGACCCCCACGTCCAGGATGGCGAGCTGGTGCTCGACGACCTTCGAGAAGGCCTCGTCGGGATCGGTGGTCTGGGTGACGGTATACCCGGCCAGCATGAGCTGAGGGACGAGCGACACGTCCGCGGCTGCGGCTGTTTCGAGGACGAGGACGGTGCTGGCGGGCAAGGGGCCTCCGGTTCGACTGCGGTGCTACGCGTTCAGGGGGTACCCGTCAGGATACATCGGCGGGCCGTGGCCCCTGTTTCCGGGTAGGCCTGGCTGCCGTGCTAGACTACCGTCCGTTTCCTTTCCGCTCCGTGCCGATCGGCGCGCCCGACGTCAACGGGGCATTCCCATTGGAAGGAGTGTCTGCGCGCATGCGCCGTTACGAACTCATGCTCGTGATCCGTCCCGACGTCGCGGACGACAAGAGCCAGGCGGTCATCGACCGCGTTACCCGACAGATCACCGCCGGTGGCGGCCAGATCGTCAAGGTCGCCCCATGGGGCCGTCGACGTCTCGCGTACCCGATCGATCGGTACCGTGAAGGCTCGTATCACATCGTCCTGTTCGCGGCCCCGGCCGACCTGCTGACCGAGCTCGAGCACAGTCTGCTCATCACCGAAGACGTCATCCGTCACCTGGTGACCCGCGACGAGCGTCCGGCCAAGCCCGGCCGCCGCGAGGACGGGGATGCCGAAGGCGCCGACGACGGCGAGGACGCCGAACTGCGCGTGGACATCTACGAGGACGAGGACGAGGACGACGTGCCCGAGCGGATCGGCGAGGACGAGAGCGAGGCGGCCCCGGCCGCCATCGACTGAGGGAGCAGCACGATGGCCCTGTGCAAGGTGATGATCATCGGCAATCTCGGGTCCGATCCCGAGATGCGCTACACGCCGAGCAATCGCGCGGTGACCCAGTTCAACGTGGCGGTCAACCAGAGCACGAAGAACCAGCAGACCGGCGAATGGGTCGAGGAGACCGACTGGTTCCGAGTCAGCGTCTGGGGTGACCGCGCCGAGCGCATGGCCGAGACCCTGCGCAAGGGCAACAAGGTCTTCGTGGAGGGTCGCTTCAAGACCCGGACGTTCGAAGGCCGCGACGGCCAGACCCGCACGGCTCTGGAGATCACGGCCGACTCGATCGTGAACCTCGAGCGACGTCCTCGCGACGACGAGGGCTCCTTCGGCGGACCCTCGGGCGGCGCCGCGGGCGGCGACCAGGGTGGTGGCTCCAACCCCGGCGGCAACCGCGGCGGCGGTGAAGGTGGTGGCGGCCAGGCCGGTCCGCCTCCGGGAGGCAATGTCCGTCCGCAACGTCCGCCATCCGACGACACCGACCTTGACGACCTTCCCTTCTGACGACCGACTGACCAGGAGAACTTGACCCATGCCTCCCGCCCGATCCCGCAAGCGCGACGACTTCTACCGCGACCGACGCCGGCGAAAGGTCTGTGCCTTCTGCGCCGACAAGACGTCGCTCATCGACTACAAGGAGGTCAACCGCCTCCGCCGCTACCTGTCCGAGCGAGCCAAGATCGAACCGCGCCGCAAGACCGGTACCTGCGCCGGGCACCAGCGCGAGCTGGCCGTGGCCCTCAAGCGCGCCCGCCACGTGGCCCTGCTCCCGTACGCCCCCCAGCACCTGCGCCCTTAGCGCCCGCCCGGACCCGCGTGCCGGTGCCTCGCCGGGAAGCCGTCACGCTCGCTCCGAGGTCGGAGGCGGAGCCCCGCGACGCCATCCGCCCGAGGACGGCGGAGCCCCGCGACGCCATCCGCCCGAGGATCGCCTGAGGTGGACGTCGGGCTGTTGATGCTGGTCGGCGGTTTCGCGGCGGGCGTCTTCGGATCGTTGCTCGGCCTCGGGGGCGGCATCCTCATCGTGCCGTTGCTCACGCTCGGGTTCGGCCTCGACCTGCGCGCCGCCGTCGG
>CAZFXH010000166.1:0-3267 GCA_964522905.1 uncultured Anaerolineaceae bacterium | reverse complement strand
CGCCGACGAGCTCCCGCCCGAGGTCGAGAAGGCGGATGCCAAGGGCCACGCGACGGACCTCATCATGCGCCGGATCGCCGCGCTTCTGCCGGAACGGCAGCGCGGTGTCTACCGCGACTGAGGGTCCCGTGAAGGGGGCTGAACCGGGCCCCATGCGATAATCGACACGTGGGAATCGTCCAGGAAGTCCGGATCGCGAAGCGCACCGGCTTCTGCTACGGCGTACGAGAAGCGATCGACAAGGCCAAGGAGGCCTCGGCCGCCGGCAAGGCCACGCATACCCTCGGACAGGTCGTCCACAACGAGGGTGTCGTGCGCGACCTCCAGGATCTGGGCATCGAGACGGTCGAGACCCTCGACGACGTCGATCACGGCGCCGCGGTCGTGATCCGGGCCCACGGCGTCCGCCCGGACGTCATGGAGCGTGCCGAGGCGCGCGGTCTCGAGGTCATCGACGGCACGTGTACCTGGGTGATCCAGGAACATCGCGAGCTGACGAAGCTCGTCGAGGAGGGCTACACGATCGTGCTCCTCGGTACCCCCAAGCACGCCGAGGTCGTGGGGATGCTCGGGTTCGCGCCGGACGCCATCGTCGTCGACGAGGAAGAGGACTGGGACGGGGCGATCCCGCGCAAGAAACGCATGGCCCTCATCAGCCAGTCGACCCAACCGCCGTGGAAGTTCGAACGGCTCGCGGCTTTGATGGTCTCCCGCGCCCACGAGCTCAAGATCGTGAATACGGTCTGCCCGGTCACGATTCGGCGCCAGCAGGACACGATGGAGGCGGCGAAGGATGTCGACCTCATGGTCGTCGTCGGCGGTCGATCGAGCGCCAACACCAAGGAGCTCACGCGTCTGTGCGAGATCGCCGGTACGCCCGCGATCCAGGTCGAGGGTGTCCGCGACCTCACTGACCCCGAGGTCTTCGCCTCCGCCCGTGTCGTGGGCGTGACCGGCGGAACGTCGACGCCGATCGAGGACCTGCGCGACGTCGCCCAGCACATCCTCGAGATGGCCGGCACGCCGGATGTCCAACGTCGCGCGGCGGAGCTCGCCGGGGCCGCACTGGCCGTGGCCGCAACGCCCGCCGGTCGAACGACCTCCCTACCGAGTACCGCGCGACCCACGTCCGGCGCCGAATCCTCGGACCGATGGCTAGCGGGGGCGTCGCCTCGGTCCTCGGAGCGTCGCGCATCAGCATCGTGACCCGAAGTACACAGACGACTCCCTCGACGACGCGGCTCGGCGGGGCGCTCCCCGTCGTCGCCATCGTGGGGCGTCCCAACGTCGGCAAGAGCACGCTGTTCAACCGCGTCCTCGGGTCGCGCACGGCCATCGTCGAGGACCGCGCCCGGACCACGCGCGACCGGCTGTACGGCGACACCGAGTGGAACGGTCGAAGGTTCGTGCTCGTCGACACCGGCGGGCTCGAGCAGGACCCGAGCGACCCGATCGAGGCGCGCGTCCAGGAGCAGGCCCGCCTGGCCATCGCCGAGGCCGACGTCATCGTCTTCGTCGTGGACGCGGTCACCGGCCTCACGCCCGCCGACAGCGAGGCGGCCGAGCTGCTGCGCCGGGCGCCCGCCCCCGTGCTCGTGGCGGTGAACAAGGCGGACAACGAGAAGCGTGAGCTCGAGGGGATGGAGTTCTACGCGCTCGGCTGGGAGGAGACCTACCCGATCTCGGCGTCCCACGGACGCGGCACCGGCGACCTGCTCGACGCGATCGTGTGGGCCCTGCCGCCCGAGACCCCGCAGGAGACGGCGCGCAAGGCCCGCGAGGCCGAGGCGGAGGCGTGGTCCGACGAGGTCGCGGCCGGACGGCTCGAGCCATTCGTGGTCGCAGAGCCAGAGGAGGGCGACCGGGCCGACGGCGACGACGGCGACGACGGCGCCGAGGCCGAGGAGCCCGAATCGACCGAGGCGGCGCGTTGGGACGCCGCGATCGCCGCGGAGGCCGACACAGGCCCCGCCTCGATCGCCTTCGTGGGGCGGCCGAACGTCGGCAAGTCGAGCCTGCTCAACGCGCTGCTCGGCGAGGAGCGCGCGATCGTCTCGGAAACGCCGGGCACCACCCGCGACGCCATCGACACGCGGCTCGCATGGGGCCGAAGCGAGATCATCCTCATCGACACGGCCGGCATCAAGCGGCGCGGCAAGGTCGCCTCCGGGCCCGCTGCCGAGCGATATTCCACGCTCCGAGCCCTGAGCGCGCTGTCCCGCGCCGATGTCGCGGTCCTCGTCGTGGACGCGGTCGAGGGCCTGACCGCGCAGGACGCTCACGTGGCGGGATACGCGGTGGACGAGGGGAAGGGCCTCGTCGTCGCCGTCAACAAGTGGGACCTCGTGGCCGACAAGACCGACAAGACGTTCGACCAGTACATCGAGTGGATCCGGAACGAGGTGCCGTTCCTCGACTTCGCGCCGATCGTGTCGATCAGCGCCAAGACCGGACAGCGCGTGGGCCGCGTCCTGGAGGCCGCGGTCGACATCTGGGCCGAGCGCCGGCGGCGCATCCCGACCGGTGAGCTCAACCGGGTCCTGATGGCCGCGCTCGAGCGGACGCCGCCGCCTCCGGTCCACGGCCGGCGGCCCAAGATCTTCTATGCGACCCAGGCCGCGATCGGGCCGCCGACGTTCGTGTTCTTCGCCTCGGACGCGTCGCTCATCCACTTCTCGTACCGGCGCTACCTCGAGAACCGGCTGCGCGAGACGTTCGGGTTCGACGGGACACCGATCCGCCTGGTGTTCCGTGACCGCGCCTCGGTGAAGCTGCCGCGTCGGAAGAAGAGCCGCTCGGCCCAGGTCAAGCCCGTGCGACGGGCGAGCGCCAAGACCCGCCGGTCGCGCTGATGGCCGGCCCGCGCGTCGCGGTCGTGGGTGCGGGTGCGTGGGGCACGACTCTCGCCGCGATCGTCGCGAAGCGCGAGCCCGTCCTCCTCCTGTGCCACCGCGAGGAGCTGGCGGACGAGATCAACCGGACCCATCGCAACGAGCGGCGGCTGCCCGAGGTGGACCTCCCTGATGAGCTCGTGGCGTCCGCGAACCCGGCCGACCTGGTCGATGCCGTCGACCTCGTGATCTTCGCGACGCCCTCGCCGCACCTGCGTTCGGTGGCCACGAAGGTGGGGCCGCACATCCCGACCGGCGCCGACGTGCTCTCGGTCGTCAAGGGGCTCGAGGCCGGCAGGTTGCTGCGGATGAGCGAGGTGATCGCCGAGGCGGCCGGCATCGCGCCGGCCCGCGTGGCAGCCCTGTCCGGGCCGAA
>CAZFXH010000165.1:0-13396 GCA_964522905.1 uncultured Anaerolineaceae bacterium | reverse complement strand
GATCGAGCGTGACGGTCTTGCCCGGCTCAGCGTCGAGCAGCTCCACTTCGAGTTCGGTGCCGACCTCGACGCGGTACTGCTTGCCGCCGGTCTCGATGACTGCGTACATCGGTCCTCAGCATGTTGGGTGGGGGTGGCACGCGGCCGCCGCACGACGGACAGGGAAAGACGCCTGGCCGAGCCAAGCGCGAACGGGAAGTGTACGACCGAACGCCGAACGGGTCAATCGAGCTTCTTGAGCTGAGCCTCGGCCGCCCGATTCGCTTTCGCCCCGTGCCGTCCTGACGGACATTTGGCAAGAAATCTCGCTGGCGGGTGCTGTCTCAGGCGAGGTCCTCGACGAGGACCAGGCGGTCGCGCACGACTGAGGACGCCTCGAGGTTCTCGCCAAGGCGGTCGCCGAGCGCCGTGACGACTTCCTCTGGCCGACCCGTGCCGAGCTCCGGGTGGAACCGGGTGCGGGTGAGAACCGTGAGGGGCGGGCCTTGCTCGATAGCCACGTCGATCACCAACGGGCGCAGGTCGTACTCCACCGTGTCATCGCCCTTCGCGCGGCGGCGCGGGATGCGGGCGGCTCCGAGCAACTCGGCTGCGGCCGTGCGCAACCGACCGATCGGCACGTCGCCCGCCAACTCCACGCGATAGTCTGCCGCGGCGACACGCCCGGCGAGGGGCGGGCCGGCCAGCCACACGTCCTGCACGTCCACGAGACGCCACCCCGCCGGCAGTCGATCGGTCAGGGCCTCGCGCAGCCGCCAGGCGGGCCAGCGCTCGGTCAGGACGACGTCGATGAGCTCGGCGTTCGCGGCCATGCCGATGGGAAGCGGCGCACCGAAGGCGATCCGCGGCCGCGATCGCGCGCCCTCGGTCCATGCCACTGGCAACCCGGCGTCCTCGATCGCTGCGATCCAACCCTCGGCGACCTCCCGCTGCGCCAGCACCGGGGCCCCGGCCGAACGCGCGACCACAAGGCGCCAGCGCTGGCGTGGCTCGACCCTGCTCGCGGCACCCTCCGACACGTCTGGTAGTCTGCCCGACGATGGACGAGCGCGAACGGTCGCCGGCAGGCCGTGAGCCCGCCCCCACGGCGGCGGAACCCGGCACGACGGCGGCGTCGGGGTCGACCGACTGGGTCGCCGCCCTCCCGCCACCCCCGTTCATCGACCCACATAGCAGCCCCACCCAGCCCCGGTTCACCCCGCTCTCGCCGCGAGTCGCCGTGCTCATCGCCACAGCGGTGTTCATTGGTGTCCTGCTCTGGATGGCCCGCGATGCGGTCCGCCCATTCGTGGTCGGGCTGCTGCTCGTGTACCTCCTCGAGCCGCCGGTTCGCTGGCTCGTCCGGCATGGCATGCGCCGGACCCTGGCGATCCTGCTCGTCTACGTCGTGGCGATCGTCGCCGTCGTCGAGATTCTCAGTCTCACGGTCACGCCGCTCGTCAACGAGCTGGTGCGGTTCGTGCAGGACCTCCCCGGCCTGGCGAATCAGCTCCAGGTCCAGGTCGAGCGCCTGTCGGAGATCTATGCCCGGCTCCAACTACCCGACGCGGTCCGCGACTGGATCGACTCGGTGATCGCCGGCATCGGCCAGGGCGACGGGGGCGCGCCCGTGCTCGACTTCACGATGCTCTTCCCCGTGCTGACCGGTGCCGGCAGCGTCATCGGCGCGGTCTTCGGGTACCTCCTCTTGCCGGTGTGGGTGTTCTACATCCTCAAGGACCGCACGGTGCTCACCGATCAGTTCGACCGAACCCTGCCGGCGACATGGCGGTTCGACGTCTGGGCCGTCCTTCGGATCACCAGGCGGGTCTTCGGTCAGTGGGTCCGGGCACAGCTCGTGCTCGGGATCACCGTGGGCGTGTTCACGTTCGTCGGGCTCATCCTGCTCAGCCGATTCGTGGATCCCGTGTTCGGGCGATACGCGATCCTGCTGTCGGTCTCGGCCGGGATCCTCGAACTGCTGCCGATCATCGGGCCGATCATCTCGGCGGTACCGGCCGTCCTGCTCGCAGCGACCGCCGGCCTCGAACCGGTCATCGCCGCACTTGTCCTGTACACGCTCGTCCAGCAGGTCGAGAACAACCTCCTCGTGCCCAAGATCCAGGGCGACGCGGTCCAGATGCATCCCGCGGCCGTCATGTTCGCGATCATCATCGGCGGGGCGCTCGCAGGCCTCCTGGGGGCGATCCTCGCCCTGCCCGTGACCGCCGCAGCGCGCGATGTCGTTCGGTACCTTTTCCGCAGGGCGAGCCCGGGCGCCACAGCCGCCGTTGCCGCATCGATCGCCGGGCTCGGGCTGGAGCCGCAGCCCGATGTGGCGACGACGGGCCAGGTCACCGCGGAGAGCCCCTGACGTGAGCGGACCGGATCCGTACAAGATCCTCCAAGTCGATCCCGAGGCGGAGGAGGAGGTCATCGCGGCCGCCTACCGACGCCTCGCTCGCAAGTACCACCCGGACACAGCGACCGGGGTGGAAGCGGAGGGCCGGATGGAGGCGATCAACGCCGCGTGGGAGGTGCTTGGCGACCCGAACCGGCGTGCGGCGCATGACCGCCAGCGGGCCCTCCGGGCGGCGGTTTCAAGGAGCGGCGCGGCAGCGCCTCCAGGTGGCGCCGCGGCGCGGCCGACGGCTTCCGGATCCGCGTCTGACGGTGCCTCCCCTGCTCCGGGTGCTCCACGCGACCCCGCCAGGCCGGCCACAGCACCCCGGCCAGGCCCCCCGCCTCGCGCACCTGAGCCGGAGACCGTCTCTCGGGACTGGTCGAGCGGCCGGTCGTCCGTGGGTGGCGGCTACGACGCGTCGATGCGCAAACCGGACGGGCAGGGCGCGGCAGGCCCGTCGCCGGGCGAACCGTCGGGGAGCGTCATGAACTTCGGGCGGTACGACGGCTGGTCGCTCGGAGAGATCGCCCGTTCGGACCTCGAGTACCTCGAATGGCTCGATCGAATGCCCATCGGGCGGCCGTATCGAGACGAGATCGATGCGATCCTTCGGCAGTCGGGTCGCCGTCGATCGGCGGCGGCCGAAACGCGTGACCGGCGGGGGCTGTTCCGCCGGCGCTGACTTTCCACGCTTACGGGCGTACCGCTACCACTCCGCGCGCGTCTGCCGGATGTTGATGCTCTGGAGGATGCCCAGCCCGATCGCGATGCTCACAAGCGACGCGCCACCGTGCGTCACGAACGGCAGCGGGATTCCCGTGATCGGCATGATTCCCATCACCATGCCCGCGTTGACCACGAGCTGGAACAGGATCATGGAGGCGAACCCCGCAGCGAACAGGGTTCCGAACGGGTCGCGCGAACGCCAGCCGGCTACGAGTACCCGCCACAGCAGCAGCGCGAACAGTATGAACATGACGAGACCACCGACGAAGCCAAGTTCCTCCGCGAGCACCGAAAAGACGAAGTCCGTCGTCTGCACCGGCAGGAAGTCGCCCTGCGCCTGGGTGCCGTTCGTCAGGCCGCGCCCGAACAACCCGCCCGATCCGACGGCGATCTGCGACTGGTACAGCTGGTAGCCGGAGCCCGTGATGTCCGGGGTCGGGTTCAGGAACGAGGTGAGGCGCTCCTTCTGGTAGTCACGCAGGATGTAGGTCCACGAAATCGGGATCATCGCGATGACGCCGGCTCCCAGTGCGCCCAGCCACATGAGGCTCGCGCCGGACATCCAGAGCATGCCGGCGAGGATCCCCGCGAAGACCAGGGACGTGCCGAGATCCGGCTGAAGCATGACGAGAGCCAGGGGCGGACCCACGAGCACGCACGCTCCAAGGATCGCCCGCAGCGAATCGAGCTTGGCCTGACGGCTGGCGAGATACTGGGCAAGCACGATGATCATCAGGATCTTCGCGAGCTCGCTGAACTGGAACGTGAACGGCCCGAATACGATCCAGCGGGCGGTTCCGCCGACCCCGTCGCCGATCGCCAGCGTGAGGACCAGCAGGCCCAACTGGAGCGCATAGACGGGCCAGGACAGGGTCTTGAACCAGTGGTAGTCGAACGCGGTTGCGACGATGAACGCGACGGCCGCGATGCCCGCCCACATGAGACCGCGCGTGAAGGTCGTACCCGCCTCGAGCGGGCTGACGCCATTCTCGACGCTGTTCGTGTAGGCCATCACGAGGCCCACGGCGGCTAATAGGCCGGCGAAGGTCGCCAGCTGAAGGTCGAACGCGCGCCACGCGGCACCGACCGACTTGGATGCCCAATCGGTGACGCGGACTGGTTCGGCTCGGATGACGCCCATCAGTCGTTCTGGTAGAAGTTGCCGCGCTGCAGGAGCTCCGGCATGCGGTAGTCCTTCTTGATCCCGTAATGGAGCTGCAGGTAGTACTTGACGATCTCGGTCGCCGCGTTGCCGATGGTCCGTGAGTCGTGCGCGAAGGCCATCACCACGAGCTCCGAGTCGGTCCGGTCGAAGGATCCACTGCGCTCGTTCTTCGGTGTGAACCCGACGAAGAACGAGGAGTACGGCAGCCGGCCCCTCGAGTCCGGTGTGCCGAACTCGGCCGTACCGGACTTGCCGGCTATCTTGATCGGGAGGTCCACGAGGTTGTACGTGTGGCGCAGCGTCACCGTCTCTCGGGCGGCATTGCGCATGATCCGCAGGACGCTGGGCTTGACGTCAAGCTCGTGGATGACCTTGGGTTCGAATGGGCGGACGATGTCGCCGTCGGGGCCGATGATCTCGCGCACGATCTGGGGCTGGTACAGCGTTCCACCGTTGGCGAGCGCGGCGTAGGCATTGATGAGCTGCAGCATGGTCACGGCGTCATAGCCCTGGCCGATGCCGGCCTGGTACGTCTCGCCCGGGAAGATCTCGGTGCCGAGCGCATCCTGCTTCCAGGCGTTCGTCGGGACGATCCCGGCGACCTCACTCGGCAGATCGACGCCGGTGGGTTCCCCGAACCCGTATTGCTTGGCCCAGTACCCGAGCCGGTCGATCCCGAGCATGCCCGCGAGCTGGTAGAAGTACGTGTCGCTCGAGTGTCCGAATCCGCAGTAGATGTTGCAGGGACCCCAGCCGCGCTGGTTCCACTCGTAGAACTTCGTGTCGCCCAGGGTCAGGTACGGCCGCGTCATGACGCGTGTGGAGGCGGTGATCTCCCCGTCGGCGAGCGCGCCGGTCCCGGCGACGAGCTTGTACGTGGACCCCGGCGCGTAATGCGCCTGGATCGCGTGGTTGAGCAGCGGCTTGTCCTTGTCCTTGAGGAGCTTGGCGTAGTCCTTCGAGCTGATGCCGCGGGCGAACTGGTTGTTGTCGTACGTGGGCAAGCTCACCATGGCGAGGATCTCGCCCGTCTGCGGGTTCATCGCGATGACCACGCCGCGGGTCATCCCGATCTTCTTCATCGCCCATTGCAGGGCCTTTTCCGCGTTCCTCTGCGCCTTGGTATCGATGGTCAGCGTGAGCGAGGCACCCGGCTCCGAGTCCTCGACCGTCTGGAGGACCTGCGTGCGGCGGCCCGTGGCGTCCCGGGCCACGCTCTCGGAGCCGTAGGTTCCGCGGAGCTCAGTCTCGTACTGCGCCTCCAGGCCGACCTTCCCGAGCAGATCATCGGGCTGGTAGCCCTTCGCTCGAAGGTCCGGGAGTTGCTCGGCGGAGACGGGCCCCGTGTAGCCCAGCAGGTGCGCCGTCAGGGCCCCGTCGGTGTACTGCCGGCGAGCCTCGACCACCACTTCGACACCCGGCAGCTCGCGGCCGGCCTCCGAGATCAGCTGGGCGGTCGCCGGGTCGACGTCCTGGGCCACGCGAACGAGGTCGAATGCAGATCCCGGGTTCCCGTCGATCGCGCCATGGATCTCCGACGCGTCCGCGCCGAGCAGCGCGGCGAGCCGGCCCACGACCGCGTCACGTTCCGGATTCGGGAGGTCTGATGGGCGGATCTTGACCGCGAACGTGGGGATGTTGTCGACGAGCAGGCGGCCATTGCGGTCGTAGATCAAACCACGCGGCGCTGGGATGGGCTCGAGCACGGTCCGCTGCCGGGCCGAGATCGCCGCGTAATCCGAGCCGTTCGCGATCTGGAGGTAGAAGAGCCGGGCGGTCAGCCCCCCCACCGCGAGGACGACCACCAGTCCGAACACGATGAACCGGGAGAAACGGCGATCGGGAACGGTGCTGCGATCGAGGTACGTGTTCACCAGTCGACCCGTTCCTGCTCCATCCGTCGATCGTGCACCGCGATGGTCAGCGGTCCGACGATAGCGCCGAGCACGGCATCGTAGACGGCACTGGGCAGCACCGTACCGAAGGGATCCGCAACGGGGAGCGGCGTGCCGAGCGCACCGAAGGCAACGAACAGGATCATCGAGTACCCGAGACTTAGAACGAAAACGGCCCCGATCGGTACGATCGGGCGCAATCGAGCGAAAGAGCGCGCCAGGATCGACGCGCCACCGATGCAGACCAGGAGCGCGAACGCGGTCGAGCCGAGTGGTCGTTGTGCCAGGACATCCAGAGCGAGTCCCCCAACGAAGGCCCAGGCCAGTCCGGCTTCGACGCCGACCGCGATCGCGATGATCACGCCCAGGACGAGCACGGGGTGTGGCTGCGCATCTCCGATGCGGAGGTACGGGGCTACCGATAATTCGATCAGGGCCGTCACCACCGCGCCGACCGCAGCGAGTAGCAGGGTCATCGGACGGGTCGTGTTCCTCGGCGATACGGCCAGAAGGTTGCGCCCGCCTGCCCGGTACTGCTCTGAACGACCGAATCGGCGGCGACGTCTCGGCGGAGTATCCCACGGACGGGGCCTCCGGGCAACGGTTCGATGGTCCCGCGGCTCATTCGGCCGGCGGTCCTAGGGGCAGAGTTTCACGTGAAACAGCGCCGTCAGGTAAGTCGCAGCTACGCGCCCGGTGGGAACCTGCTCACCCACCCAGGACCGGAGGTCGATCGGCCAACGATGGTAGAATTCGTTCTCGTGAGAGCGCCCCGGGCAGGCCACTGAGTGGGCCAGACGATCGCCTGCGCAAATCAGAAAGGCGGCGTCGGCAAGACCACGACGGTCGTGAACCTGGCGAGCTACCTCGCGCTCCATGGTGACCGCGTCCTGGTGATCGATCTCGACCCCCAGGGCAACGGCACCAGCGGGCTCGGGGTCGATCGCTCGACCGTCGAGCGCTCCATCTACGACGCCATCGTCGACGACATCCCGCTCGATCAGCTGGTCGTCCAGGGGAGTGCCGAGGGCGTCGATGTCGTCCCATCCACCATCGCGCTTGCGGGCGCCGATCTCGAGCTCGCCGGCGTGACCGCCCGAGAGCGCCGCTTGCGACGCCTCGTGGAACCCGTCGCGAATGAGTACGACGTCATCTTCATCGATTGCCCGCCGTCCCTCGGTCTCCTGACCGTGAATGCCCTGACCGCCGCCGATGCGGTCTTGATCCCGCTTCAATGTGAGTACTACGCACTCGAGGGCCTGACACAGTTGCTCGCCACCGTCGATCTCGTCCGAGATCACCTGAATCCACACCTTGAGCTCGATGGGGTCGTGCTGACGATGTACGACGCACGAACGAACCTGTCCGCAGACGTCGCCGCAGAGGCGCGCCGACACCTCGAAGCGTCCGTCTACGAGACGATCATCCCGCGCAGCGTCCGACTGTCCGAGGCTCCGAGCCACGGCGTCCCGATCAGCCGATACGCGCCGGAGTCGCGTGGCGCCGCCGCATACGCCCAGCTCGCGCTGGAATTCCGTGCGCGGTCGGGCCGGGCCCAGGCGCCGGTGATGCCCCACGAGCCTGAAGTCCGCACTGCAACCATGGTGATGACATGACCGTTCGCCCGGAACGCGCCCACGGTCTGGGCCGTGGCCTGTCGACACTGATCCCGCAGCGGAGTGCGGGCCTCGCGGCACCCACCACCGTCGCGATCGACCGGGTCCGCCCGAACCCGCACCAACCGCGTCGGCGCTTTGACGAAGCGGAGCTCGCCACGCTCACGGAAAGCATCCGCGAGCACGGCGTCCTGCAACCGATCCTGGTCACCGAGACCATCGATGGCTATCGACTCGTGGCGGGCGAGCGACGCCTGCGAGCGGCCGCGGCGGCCGGCCTCGATCGGATCCCGGCCGTCATCCGCCAGCTGGACGACCGGGCCCAGCTCGAGGTGGCGCTCATCGAGAACCTGCAGCGGGAGGACCTCGACGCGATCGAAGCGGCCCGAGGCTTCCGGCGGCTGATCGACGAATTCGGCTTTACCCCGGAGCAGATCGCGGGCAGAGTCGGACGCGCCCGCTCCACCGTGGCCAACACCCTGCGCCTGCTCGAGCTCGCACCGTCCGTCCAGACCGCAGTCGGGGATCGCAGGATCACCGAAGGCCACGGGCGGGCTCTGGGCGGCCTGTCGGTGGACCATCAGGACCATGTCCTGGGCACGGTCATCGACCAGGACCTGTCCGTCCGCCAGACCGAGGAACTGGTTCGTCGCCTGCGCGAGCCGCGTCCGCCGGCGCCGGATACGCCCATGACGTCCGCCGTGAGCACGGATCCCGACCTGGAGCGTGTCGAAGAGGACCTCCGCCGGGCCCTCGGCACTAAGGTCAGCCTGGCGCGGTCGCGGCGGGGGGGCCGCATCGTCATCGAGTACTACAACGACGAGGATCTCGGGCGCCTGTATGACCGCCTGACCGGAGGGAACGCGTGACCGACAACACCATCACGAGGTCGTCAGCGAGCGGGTCGAATGGCCGTCCCAGGCGTGGGCGGGCCGGCGACTACACCGCGGCGAGCATCCAGGTCCTCGAGGGCCTCGAGGCGGTCCGACGCCGCCCGGGCATGTACATCGGATCGACCGATGAGAAGGGCCTGCATCACCTCGTCTGGGAGGTCGTCGACAACTCGATCGACGAGGCGATGGCTGGTCACGCCACGACGATCAACGTCACGATCAAGGCGGATGGGACCGTGATCGTGCGGGACGACGGCCGCGGCGTGCCCGTGGGCAAGCACTCGACGGGCAAGGACGCCATGGAGGTCGTCCATACCGTCCTCCACGCCGGCGGCAAGTTCGGCGGGGGCGGGTACAAGGTCTCGGGTGGCCTGCACGGCGTCGGCGTCAGCGTCGTGAACGCGCTGTCCTCGTGGATGCGCGTGGAGTCGGCGCGAGACGGCAGCGTGTGGTCGCAGGAGTACGAGCGCGGGAAGCCCCTCGGCAAGGTCAAGAAAGAAGGGCCGCAGGGGACGCGCAGGGGCACCCTGACGAGCTTCCGGGCGGACGCCGAGATGTTCGAGACGACGGAGTTCTCGTTCGAGACGATCAGCCAGCGCGTGCGCGAGTCCGCATACCTCACGAAGGGCGTCTGGATCACGTTGATCGACGAGCGGAGCGACCGAGAGCGCTCGTTCTACTTCGAGGGTGGCCTGCAGTCGTTCGTTCGCCACCTGAACCGCAACAAGGAAGCGCTCCACAGCCGGCCGATCTACGTCGAGCGCCGGGAGGGATCCACGGCCGTCGAGGTCGCGCTCCAGTACAACGACACGTACACCGAGAACGTCCTGGCCTTCGCCAACAACATCAATACACCGGACGGTGGCAGTCACGTCACGGGCTTCCGGGCCGCGTTGACGAGCTCGCTGAACGACTGGGCGCGTCGGGCGGGTGTCCTCAAGGACAACGACACCAACCTGTCCGGAGACGACGTGCGGGAGGGCCTGACGGCCGTCATCAGCGTGAAGCTGACCGATCCCCAGTTCGAGGGCCAGACGAAGGCGAAGCTCGGCAACCCGGAGGTCAAGGGGCAGGTCCAGACGGCGGTCGCCGACAGCCTGGGCCAGTACCTCGATGAGAACCCAGCAGACGGTCGTCGCATCATCGAGAAGTGCCTCACAGCAGCTCGCGCTCGCGAGGCGGCCCGCAAGGCCCGCGATCTCGTCATCCGCAAGGGCGCGCTCGACGGGATGTCGCTCCCGGGCAAGCTCGCGGACTGCCAGGAACGGGATCCGGCCCGCAGCGAGCTGTACATCGTCGAGGGCGATTCGGCCGGGGGCTCGGCCAAGCAGGGCCGCGACCGGCGCTTCCAGGCCGTGCTGCCGTTGCGCGGCAAGCTCCTGAACGTGGAGAAGGCGCGTCTCGACAAGATCCTCTCGAGCGAGAACGTGCGGCCGCTGATCATCGCGCTCGGGGCCGGCATCGGCGAAAGCTTCGACATGGCGAAGTTGCGCTACCACCGAATCATCATCATGACCGACGCAGACGTCGATGGGGCCCACATCCGGACCCTCCTGTTGACGTTCTTCTACCGGCATATGCCCGAAGTCCTGGACGCCGGCTTCCTCTATATCGCCCAGCCGCCGCTCTACCGCGTGAGCACCGGCAAGGTGACGCGGTATGCGCAGAGCGAGCAGGAGCGCGAGCGGATCATCAAGGAATTCAACGTCAAGAACCTGTCCGTGCAGCGCTTCAAGGGCCTCGGCGAGATGAATGCCGATCAGCTCTGGGAGACGACGATGAACCCGGAGACGCGCACGTTGTTGCGGGTCGGCGCCGAGAATGCCGCTCTGGCCGACGAGATCTTCACGATGCTCATGGGCGAGAAGGTCGCGCCGCGCAAGGGATTCATCATGGCCGAGGCTCGCAAGGTGCAGAATCTTGACGTCTGAGACGGAGACGCGGGCCGCCGAGGTCCCCGAGACGCGCGTCGTAGACGTGCCCGGCGTCCCGCGTTTCGAGGTCGCGCCACATCACTGCTTCGCCTGCGGGACCCTGAACTCGAGCGGAATGGGGCTGGTCCTCCACGTCGAACCCCGGCGGTGCTGGACGGAGCTCGCGCTCGAGCAACGCTTCGAGGGTTGGGATGGCATCGCCCACGGCGGCATCCTGTGCACGATCCTCGACGAGGTCATGGCGTGGTCGCTGGTGGGGGAGGACAACTGGGGGCTCACAGCCCGCCTGAGCGTCGAATTCAAGAAGCCGGTCGACATCGGTCGCCCGATCCGCGCGGAGGGGTGGATCACGAGATCCCGCCGCCGGCTCGTGGATACCGCCGCCCAGATCGTGGATCGGCACACGGGCGAGGTCTTCGCCACAGCGACCGGCGTCTACGTCGCCGCCGATGAGGCCCGCAAGCTCGAGCTTCGTCAGCGCTACGGATATGTCCCCCTCACCGACGGCCAGCTGTCGACGCCTCGATGACGAGCGCCACGGCCACTCCGAGCCCGACGACCCGGCGCGCAGTCGCGTTCGTGGCCGCCCGCAAGCCCGCGGCGGAAGAGCTCGGCACCTCGCTCGCGGAACACGTGGGCGATCCGGACGCGTTCGCCATGGCCCTCCGCCGTGGGCTCGAGGGCCTCGCGGACCCGGAATACCAGGATGGCATGCGCTACGTGGCGCCCGGCATCGGCGAGGTCCACGGCGTCCGCCGGCCGCTCCTGGCCGCGGTGGCCCGTGGCTTCCGGAACGAGACCCGGGGAGAGCGCGCGACCCAGCTGCTGTTCATCGCGGACCGGCTGTTCCGCGAATCGCATCTCGAGGCCCGCTGGTTCGCCTTCGGGCTGCTCGAGCGCACGCTGGCCGCCGATGCGGAACGCACGTGGCAGCTGCTCCGGCGCGCCGCCCGCGAGGCCGGTGATTGGGTCACCGTCGACGACCTCGCCCACCCTTATGGCCTCGGGATCGCCGCCGAGCCATACCGCTGGGCGGAGCTCGAGCAGCTCGTGTACTCGCCCTCGCGCTGGGAGCGTCGTCTCATCGGTTCGACGATCGCGACGATGACCCACGGCAACCGACGGACCGGCGGCGATCCCGAGCTCGCTCCGATCGCGCTCGGGCTCCTCGAGCAACTGATGGGCGATGCCGAACCCGACGTCCAGAAGGCCCTCGCCTGGGCCTATCGCTCGCTCGCGCAGCGAGACCCGGAAGCGACGACCGCCGCGCTCCGCCTCCAGACCGATCTCGCCGCGGACGAGGACGACGGCCACCGCGCGTGGGTCGTCCGCGACAGCCTCGGCAAGCTCGCCCCGGCCGATGCCGCCGAGCTCCGCGCCCGCCTCGTCGGCGTCCGCAAGCGTGGCGGAGCGCCATCGACCTCGCCGGCGGCCACGACGGCAGCCCGCTTCGGTGCGCTGCCCGACCCTGCCAACCATCCCGAACCCCCGCTCATCTGAGCCAGGAGTAGCACACCGTGACCGACGACCTGGGAGACGTCCGGGCCATCCGCATCGAGGACGAGATGCGCGTCTCGTACCTCGACTACGCGATGAGCGTCATCGTCGCCCGCGCCCTGCCGGACGTGCGTGACGGGCTCAAGCCCGTCCATCGGCGTGTCCTCTACTCGATGGGCGAGATGGGCCTCTCGGCGACCAGCTCGTTCCGCAAGTGCGCGGCGATCGTCGGCGAGGTCATGGGCAAGTACCACCCGCACGGCGACCAGTCGATCTACGACGCGCTCGTGCGGCTCGCCCAGGACTTCTCGATGCGCTACCCGCTGGTCGACGGGCAGGGCAACTTCGGCTCGGTCGATGGCGACCAGGCGGCGGCGATGCGCTACACGGAGGCCCGCCTGACGGGCATCGCGTCGGAGCTGCTCGCTGACATCGACAAGGAGACGGTCGACTTCGTCGAAAACTACGACGGCACTCAGAAGCAGCCCGAGGTCCTGCCGGCGAAGCTCCCGAATCTGCTCATCAACGGCAGCTCGGGCATCGCGGTCGGGATGGCGACCAACATCCCGCCACACCACCTGGGCGAGATCGTCGACGCCACGGTGGCGCTGATCGACGACCCCGAGTTGACCTCGGACGATCTGTGCAAGCACGTGACGGGTCCCGACTTCCCGACCGGCGGCACGATCTTCCGTTTCGAGAAGCAGCGCAACGCGCTCACCGGGGAGTGGGAGACGGTCGACGCGATCCGCCAGATGTACGCCCACGGCCGCGGCCGGGTCGTCATGCGCGCCCAGGTCGTCTTCGAAGAGATGCGCGGGGAGCGCATGGCCATCATCGTCAACGAACTGCCGTACCAGGTGAACAAGGCCGCGCTTCTCGAGAAGATGGCCGACCTGGTCAAGGAGAAGCGGATCGACGGGATCAGCGACCTGCGCGACGAGTCCGATCGCGACGGCATGCGCATCTACATCGAGATCAAACGCGACTTCAACCCGCACAAGGTCCTCAACAACCTGTTCAAGCACACCCCGATGCAGCTGGCGTTCAACATGAACATGCTGGCGCTCGTCGCTGGGCAGCCGCAGACCTTGCCGCTGCGCAGCGTGCTCGTCCACTACCTCGAGCACCGGCGCGAGATCATCCGGCGTCGGACCGAGTTCGACCTGGGCAAGGCGCAGGCGCGGGCGCACATCCTCGAGGGCCTCAAGATCGCCCTCGACCATCTCGACGCGGTCATCAAGACGATCCGCGAGTCGGCCGACGTCGACGTCGCGCGCACGAACC
>CAZFXH010000164.1:0-1805 GCA_964522905.1 uncultured Anaerolineaceae bacterium | reverse complement strand
CGCGGTCTCGCCCAACCCGACGATCGTCGCGGCGAACCTGCCGGGCTGGACCTACATCGTCGCGGCCCTCGTCGAGACCGCCGCGTGTGTCGTGCTGGTCCTGCGTCGGTACCTGGGGATCACCGCGTGAGCGGCACGACGGCCGCCTCGATCGCCACCCGTCCCGTGCCCGCCATCGAGGTCGACCACGTCTCGCGCTGGTACGGCAACGTCGTGGCCGTCAACGACATCTCGTTCGCCCTCGGTCCCGGAGTGACCGGGCTGCTGGGTCCGAACGGCGCCGGGAAGTCGACCCTCCTGCATCTGCTGTCCGGGCTCCTGGCGCCGTCGGCGGGTGCGGCGCGGATCGACGGACGGCCGGCGTTCGGGGACCCGTCCGTCTACCGCGAGATGGGGCTCGTGCCGGAGCGCGAGGCAGTCCCCGGGTACCTCACCGGCCACGGATTCGTCCGGCTCAACGCCGACCTGCAGGGGATCCCGGATGCCGCGGCCGCCACCGACCGGGCGATCGCCACGGTGGACCTGACGGAGGCGGCTCACCGGCAGCTGCGCACGTATTCGAAGGGCATGCGCCAGCGGGCCAAGCTCGCCGCCGCGCTCGTCCACGACCCGCGGATCCTCCTGCTCGACGAGCCGTTCAACGGGATGGACCCCCGCCAGCGGCTGCACATGATGAGCTTGCTGCGCGAGATGGCGGCCGCCGGGCGGGTGATCCTGTTCTCGTCGCATATCCTCGAAGAGGTCGAGCGGCTGGCCGATGCCGTGCTCGTCGTCTACGCGGGGCGGCTGGCCGCATCCGGGGACTTCCGCTCGATCCGTCGCCTGATGACCGACCGGCCGCACCGCTTCACGATCCGCTCGTCCGATGACAGGACGCTCGCCGCGGCCCTGCTGCGCGAGCCGGCCGTCTTCGGCGCCGAGCTCGTGGACGGTCTGCTTGCGGTCCGGACATCCGACTACGGAGCGTTCACCCGGATCGTCGCCCCGACCGCGCGGACGGCGGGCATCCGGCTCCACGAGGTCACCCCGACCGACGATTCGCTCGAAAGCGTGTTCGGCTACCTCGTGCGAGGCGGCCGATGACCGCGTTCGGGGCGCTCGTCGAAGTGACGCTGCGCGGCCTGCTCGGGCGCCGACGGACCCTGCTGATGCTGCTCCTCGCGGGGCTCCCGGTCCTGGTCGGGCTCCTCATCCGCCTCGGCGGAGGACGCAGCGATGCACCAGAGATCCTCGACACGCTCGTGATCCGTACCGTGCTGCCGTTGATCGCGCTCGTCTTCGGGACCGCGGCGATCGGGTCCGAGATCGAGGACGGCACGGTCCTCTTCCTCCTGGCAAAGCCGATCGCCCGCTGGCGGATCGCCCTGGCCAAGCTCGCCGTCGCCGCCGGGCTGACCGTGGCGCTCGTCGTTCCTCCCGTCGTCATCACCGCCCTGTTGGTCGGCGGCTTCGGCGCGGATTCGTTGGCGACAGCCCTCGGCTTCGCGCTCGCCACCGTGGCCGGCGGCACCGCGTACGCGGTCGCGTTCGCGGCGCTCGGGGTCGTGACGACTCGGGCGCTCGTCGTCGGGCTCGGCTACACGCTGCTGTGGGAAGGCGTGCTGGCGGGTCTGCTCGACGGCACGCGATTCATGTCGATCCGCCAGGCAACGCTCGGCGTGGCATCGGCGCTGACCGGCGAGGACGTGGGGGTCGATGCCCTCGAGCCGGTCGTGTCGGTCGCGATCCTCGCGGTCGTGGTGGTGGGCGGGTACCTGCTCACGACCCGGGCGCTGAGCCGGTTCCAGGTCCGCTCGGCGGACTGA
>CAZFXH010000163.1:0-15312 GCA_964522905.1 uncultured Anaerolineaceae bacterium | reverse complement strand
CGGAGCGCTCGCGGACCAGCGCGAGCTGTCGCAGGACAGCGACCAAGATGACGCTCCACCCGAGCGGACGAACGAGCAAGTTGTCAGTGTCCGTGGCGGTGGCAACCACGAGGCATCCGACCGCGATCGCAACAGCGGCGGCCGGAAGGACCTCACGGAAGAACGCCCCGAAGCGGGTTGACTCTTGCGTGGTCCTGGCTTCGAGGCGAAACGTGGCGCCGGCAAGGCCGGTGGCCACCGCCGCGATCGAGAACAGATAATTCGCCCAGTATCCCGGCGGGGCGACGGCCGGGGCAGCGGCCACCCATTGCAGGTACCCGGCGCCGTAGAGGAATGTCCCGATCAGCAAGGCGTAGAGGCCACCATCGCGTGGTCTTGCCCTCGTCGCGAGCGCGGCGACGAGACCGGCCCCGGCGACGGACAGGCACACGATGGGGAGGCTCAATAACAGCGCACCCGCGAAGATGTCCTGGCCGTTGACCACGTGCCCGAACACGAGCACCACGACGGTCGCGATGGCCAGGAAGGTGATCGCGCAATCGAGATAGAGGCCAAGCCGTTCGCGGCGATCGACCACGTGGCGGACCGCGAGGTCGAGGGCGACCATCGCAGGGACCATCGCGGCGAACGTCAGGAGGTTCGAAGGCGACGGGATGACGAGCAGGCCCAGCCCTGACTGTACGAGCCAGACCAGCTGGCCCGCGAGCCAGATCAGCGACACCGTCGCGAGGGCGGCCCGGATGCGGCGTTCGGGTCCGCTGGACATCCAAAATCCGCGGTAGGCGAGCCCGAACCCCACGGTATAGAACGCCGTCCAGTGCACGTTCTCCCAGAGGACCGCCTGTCCCCCGAGATCCAGGGCCGTGAAAACGATCCCGGCGATGCCCAGCGCGACGGCCAGGCCGAGGCCCAGCGACCAGCGCGCCGGGGCGGGGCCCGCCACGGGCGGAGCGGACGGATTCAGGGTGGCCATATGCAGTTGACCGTAACGGGGGACGAGTCAGGCTACCACGGCCCATGGGGCCTGATGACCTGCGGCATCTGCCGTGTCGCGCGGCCCGTCGTCCCGCTCAGCGGTCCGTATCGGCGGCGAGGTCGCGCACGATCGCCGCCATCGAACGCCGCAGCCTTGCAGGCATGGCCGGCAAGCGACGCTTGGCGATGAGGCGCCGGCCGAGGCGCCGGGTGGGTTCCAGCCTGGGTGCGACGCTGGCGGCCACCGGGAGTGAAGCGGGATCCGCTGTGGGCACGAAGACGGGTGACGGGTCGGCCGTTGGGATCGCGACCGGGGACGACGACGGGGTCGGGATCGCGAGCACTCGCGGGGCGCGCTCCTGGTACACCGTCGGGATGGCAGCCCATGGGCGCGGGGAGGCTGCGGCGGCGCGCCACCCGTCCGCGTCGCTCGGGCGAAGGCGACCTTCCATGACGGCCTCGAACTCGTTACCGTCGATTCGCTCCTGCTCGTACAGGTATGCCGCGACATCGCGCAGCCGTGGCATCTCGGCGATGAGCGTCCGGCGGGCTCCCGTGTAGGCCTCATCGAGGATGCTTCCGATGGCCCGCGCCTGGGCATCCCGGACGTCGCGGCTGAAGCCGGCGGGGTCGCCGACCAGCGTGGTCAGGATGCCGCGTCCCGTCGGACCCTCATCGGTCGCCTCGGGATCGCGACCCATGCCGAAGCGGTGAACCATCGTGGTCGCGATGCTCGTCGCCTTCTCGAAGTCGTTGGAGGCGCCGCCGGTGACCTCGTGGAACAGCAGCTCCTCTGCCACGCGGCCGCCCATCAGGGCGACCAACCGGGCTCGCAGGTCGGTCTCGGACGGCAGGTCGTCGTCCTCGGAGCTCGAGACCGTGACGCCAAGCGCCTCGCCGTGGGCGAACAGGCTGATCTCCTCGATGCGACGCTTGTCGCCGTGGATGAAACCGCACACGGCGTGACCGGCCTCGTGGGCCGCGATGATGCTGCGTTCTCGCTCGTCCATCGAGCGCTTGCGCGACGTGCCCAACGCGGTCTTCAGCCAGCCGTTGTGGACCTGGATGGGTCCGATGGCATCGAGCCCGGTCCGCGCGGCCAGGATCGCCGCCTCGTTGAGCAGGTCGGCGAGCATCGCGCCCGAGAAGCCGTAGGTCTTGCGCGCGAGGGCGGGCATGTCAACGTCGGCGGTCAGCGGCTTGCCCTTCGCATGCACCGCCAGGATCGCCAGACGGCCGTCGCGATCGGGGAGCGGGACGTGGATCTTGCGCGTGAACCGACCGGGGCGGAGGGCCGCTGGATCAAGCGTGTCGAGCCGATTCGTGGCGCCGATGACGACGACGCCGTCATTGCTCCCGAAACCGTCCATCTCGACGAGCAGCTGGTTGAGGGTCTGCTCACGCTCCTCGTGGCTGTCCGAACCGCCGCGCGCCTTGGCCATCGCGTCGATCTCGTCGATGAACACGACGGCGCGTCCGGCGGCGCGTGCCTTGACGAACAACTCCCGGACACGTCCGGCGCCGACCCCCACGTACTTCTCGACGAACTCGGAGCCCGAAACGGAAAAGAACGGGACGTCGGCCTCGGCGGCGACGGCCTTGGCCAGCATCGTCTTGCCGGTGCCGGGCGGGCCATACAGCATCACGCCGCGGATCGCCGTGGCGCCGAGTCGGACGAAGCGAGCCGGTTCGCGCAGGAACTCGATGGTCTCGGTCAACTCGAGCTTGGCCTCGTCGGCCCCCGCGACGTCCGCGAGGGTCACCCGTGGACGTTCCCCGACCACCGAGACGTCGGTCCGGCGGCGATCGAGGCTGCGCGACGGGCGCCACTTGCGAGACGCCGTTCCGCGCAGGCGCATGAACATGAGAATGACCAGGACGAGCAGGGCGCCGGACATCGCCAGGCCGACGAACGAGGGCGCCCCGGCGGCACCAACGCCCGGGTCGAGGGCGATGGCCTCATCGGTCAGGAGCCGCGAGTAGCCGGCTGCGCGGATCACGTCGAGTGCGTCCCCGACTGGGACCTCGGGTCGGACGACATGGACGGCGCCGTCGAGGGTTCGTGCGATGAGCACGGGTGCAGGCGTGCTGATCGTCGCGTCCGCGGATAGCGTCATGGCGCTGATGGCATCGATGTCGCCGGAGCGCGCGGCCCCGAGCACCTGGTCCAGCGTCCACCGGTCTCCGGCAATTGTGAATGTCGGGGCGGAACCCGGAACCATGGCGGTGGATGAGCGACCGGGGAGTCCGACGGTCAGCACGAGGGCGAGGCCGGCGCCTGTCAGGACGAATGCGATCAGGACCGCGATGACGCGCGGTGTGCGGAGGTACGACAAAGCCCGGCTCCTGGTGGATCTACAAGTGCTCTACGCGACCGTACCGTTCCGCACCCGGGCGAAACATCGGTCTATGGTCCGGCCCCATCTACAGAAAATGGATGAGGCGGGCACGTCCGGTGCCTGATAGGCGACGGCGCTGACCCGTCGGCGAGGGCCTCGATGACCGCGTCGGAGAACGGCGGCCATGCCTCGAGCGCCCAGTCGCCGTACTCGCGGTCGGTGAGGCCGACGAGCGCCCGATCGAGGGCCGGGTCGACCCACAGGAACGCGCCCGATCCACCGAAGTGCCCGAACGTCCCCGGGGAGTTCCGGCTGCCCGTCCAGTGCGGGGTCTTCGCATCCCGCAGCTCGAAGCCGAGCCCCCAGTCGAGCGGCTCGAACCGCCCGACGCCCGGCAGCACACCGGTCAGGCCGGGGAAGGCGGTCGTCGTGGCGACGTCGAGCGTCGCTTGCGTGACGAGCCTGGGACGCAGGAGCTCGAGTGCGAACGCCGCCAGATCGCGGAGCGGGCCATGGAGGCCCTCGGATGCCCGCGTCACCAGGCGCGTGCCGCTCATGCCCAGTGGCCCCAGGATCCGCCGGTCCAGCGCCTGCTCGAACGGGACGCCGTCGCGTTCGGCGATCAGGGCGCCCAGGATGTCGAAGCCGGGGTTGGAGTAGATCCGGCGGGTGCCGGGCCGGGCGAGAACGGCGTCGCTGTCGAACGGGAGGCCGGAGGCGTGGGCGAGCAGGTGCCGGACCGTGGAGTCCGGTGGCCCTGCCGGTTCGTCGAGATCGATGCGGCCGTCCTCGACGGCGTCGAGCACGGCGAGGGCGGTGACGAGCTTGGTCACCGACGCCCACCGGAATGTGTGGTCGGGATCGCCGTGGCTGGCGATGATCCCATCCGGCCCGACGATCGCCGCAGCGGCATGGGCGGCGCCCCAGTCGTCGATCGTGTGGAGCGCGGCGTCAAGGTGGTCCACGGCGGCTGATGCTAGCCGCCGTGGGTGGATGCCGTCGCCGCAACCGCGACGCCAGCCTATGAGCGGCGGCCAGAACGGGGGTCGATGTCACTGGATCGACGCACGCACGGCCTACACTTCAGCCATGCAGTTCTTCCGCCCCCGACCCCAGACCGTCCCCTCCCCCGCCGAAGCCCTACCGGGCCGTTCCGAGCCGATCGTCCGACCGGGCACCCACACCGTACTCGGCACGCCGATCGCCGGGCCCTGGCCCGAGGGCACCCGGACCGCCGTCTTCGGTCTGGGCTGCTTCTGGGGCCCTGAGAAGGCCTATTGGCAGCTCCCCGGGGTCGTCGGCACGGCCGTCGGGTATGCCGGGGGCTCCACCCCGAACCCGACCTACGAGGAGGCCTGCTCGGGCCGGACCGGCCACGCCGAGGTCGTCCAGGTCGCCTACGACCCCACGAAGGTCTCGTACGAGGAGCTCCTGAAGCTCTTCTGGGAGCACCACGACCCCACCCAGGGCATGCGCCAGGGCAACGATATGGGCACGCAGTACCGCTCGATCATCCTCGTGGCTGACGATGCCCAGCGGGTAGCCGCCGAGGCCTCACGCGACGCCTACCAGGAGCGTCTGACCGCAGCGGGCTTCGGCCGGATCACGACCGAGATCGTCGACGCCGACCGGTTCTTCTACGCCGAGGACTACCACCAGCAGTACCTCGACAAGAACCCCCGGGGCTACTGCCCGAACCACTCGACCGGCGTGACACTCCCGGATGTCGTGGTCACGCCGCTGCAGTACGTCGACCAAGCCTTGCGGTGATCGACGTAAAGCAAGATCACTCGACCGGCGTCTCGCGCCTGATCGGCGTCGCTGTCGACGCGCCAGTGTCGTGAGCGGGGCGCGCGGTCGGCCGCGCCCCTGATGCGTGGGCCGGCGGCAGATTCAGCCAGGTGTCGTTGACGATCTCACTGCGACCACCTCGACAGCGTCGGACCGGCCGCGGACGCTGAGCGTCCGGTGCTCCAAGGAGGGCGAGTCCAGGTCCCCTGCTCGTGCGGCCTCGATGGACACCAGGAGCTCACCAGCGGCCGCCTCGCTCGCGAGACGAGCGGTCGTGTTCACGACGTCGCCGAGCGCGGTGAAGTCACTCACCACGCCACCCGCTCCCGTCGAGCCGACAAACGCCGTTCCGGTGTGGACGGCCGCGCCAACGGGGATCGGCCCGCTCTCGCTCGCATCGGCGCGCCCGACGGCATCGAGCAGCGCGCGACCGGCCCGGATGGCGGCGGCCGTGTGCTCGGTCCCGCTGATCCCCTTGAAAAAGAGGCCGATGGCCTCGTCACCCACGAACTTGTCGACGATCCCATCGTTATCGAGGATCGCTCTCGAGGAAAGCTGGTAGAAGCGGTCGAGGAACGCGCGGAACTCGGTGGGACTCGATCGCTCGCCGATACCCGTGGAGCCGCGGATGTCGGCGAACAGCAGGCTCGCCGGGATCTCGGCGCCGAAGACTCCGAACTTGTTGAGGCTCTTGATGCACGAGCCGCAGATGGCCGGGTTGCCAGGGAAGCGGGCGAACCCGACGTGTCGCAGCACGGCGCCCGCGGGGCCCTCGAACGGGGCGGCGCAGAGCTTGCAGTTGGGTCCGTGGGGCAGGCGCCGCATGACGCGACGCATGCGGGCCATGCCCGGATCCTCGCCTGAGAGGAAGCCGCGCATCGCGTCCTGGGGTGTCGATGGGCGTGGCATCGCGCCGCAATCCTACTCTTGGCGCGACCTCTGGCTACCCCGACACGACGACGTGGCCCGCTTGTGTCAACGCGCCGACCGCGGCATCGAAGTCGGGCTCGTGGACCAGGATGTAGTCGGTGTCGAACGTCGAAACAGTGAAGATCGAGATGCCGGCGGCTGCCAGTGGGTTCGCAAGGGCGGCCACGACGCCGATAAGCGTCATCACGATCGGGCCCTGCACTCGGAAGGCGCGCCACGGACCTTCCATCGGAACGTCCTCGGGGACGTCGTCGCGGGCGCAGACGATCGACAGTTCCTCGGTCGTGCGCGTGACTGATGTGAATTCTCCGGATCCGCCGACCCACGATGGAACGTCGCTGCCGGCGTCCAGCCGACACACGGCGAGGCGGACCTCGATGGCCTCCAGGTGCAGCGATGCGGGCATCGATCTCGATGGTACGCCGCCCGCATGATGGTCACCATGCCGGCCCTTGCTCTCGTCCTGACCATCGTGTGGATCGTGGCCGTCGCCGGCTACCGTGGAGCCCTCGTGTACCGACGGACGGGTCAGGTCGCCATCCGAGGCCGGGACCGACCGGGCACGCCGCAGTGGTGGTCGCGGCTCCTCTCGATCGTCGGGGTGATCCTGGCGATCGCTGCGCCCGTGGCCGCGCTAAACCGACTGGAGCCGCTGGCGGCGCTGGACCACTCCGCGGTCCAC
Source organism: uncultured Anaerolineaceae bacterium (assembly GCA_964522905.1). Classification (GTDB taxonomy): domain Bacteria; phylum Chloroflexota; class Limnocylindria; order Limnocylindrales; family CSP1-4; genus SPCO01. The sequence goes on along the minus strand of CAZFXH010000163.1, from coordinate 8,595 downwards.
GTGGCGGTGTCACGTTGGTCGTGATCGGCATGGTCGGCACGTTGGGCGCGCAGGCGGCGATGGGCAACGCCTGGCGCGGCGACGTCGACCCCGAGGCACGCACCGAGCTGGTGACGACCGGCCCGTTCCGATATGTCCGAAACCCGATCTTCACCGCCACAGTCGTGACGGCCTTCGGACTGGCCCTCCTCGTGCCTAACGTGCTTGCCCTCGCGATGCTCGTCGCAATCCTTGCCTCCGCCGCGTCCACGGGGACGACTACCAGCGCTATGCCGCGCCCACCGGACGCTTCCTGCCGGGGATCGGTCGCGGCTAGTCGACCGTGATCGGCCCAAACACGTGGAAGGGGCGCAGTGCGCCCGCCTGGGTGCGCAGGCAGAAGATCCCATACGCGCCGGCTTTCAGCTGGAGCGACAGCACGTCCGACGCTCCGCTGCCGACGAGCCGATAGGTGCCCTCGGACAGGTACGGAGGGTGGCCAAGGAGTGGCTCGCCGGCCTCGGCTCGTCGCTGCTCCTCCTCGACGACGGCGACCACTTCGGCGAAGTCATGATCTTCGGGGATCCGATACATACCGACGGCCGCATCGGCGCTCGTTTCGTTGGCGACGGTGATCCGGATGACCACGGCGGACTGCCGTTCCTTGACATTCGACGCACAGGCAGCCTCTCCTACGGTGACCGTCGTGGAAGGCGAGGCGCTCGCCGTTGGCGCGTTCATTTCGCTCGCTTGGCCCGCGGATCCTGCCGGGACGGATGCGACCGCCGACGGGCTCGTGCAAGCCATCGCGAGGATGCCGATCAGGACGACCGAGGGGCGCAAGGGGAAATTGTAGACCCGGCTGTCACGAAATCCTCGGCTCGCAGCCGCTACCCTGAGGCGCGCTGGAGTCGCCACCACGGGAGAGGCGTGACAGAACCTTCGATCCGGCCCGCGATCCCGGCGGGCCTCGTCACGGGCGCCGTCGTCGCCATCGCCCGGCGACTCACGGCCGACGATGCGCCGCGCGTGGCCGATGCCCTCATCGACGGCGGGGTACTTGCGTTCGAACTCACGCTCAACGACCCGATCGACTCCGCGCTGCGCGCGATCGAGTCGGTCGCGAGTCGGTCGCCGGGGCTTGCCATCGGCGTCGGCACGGTCCTATCGATCGACAGCGCGAAGCTCGCCATCGACGCGGGGGCTACGTTCCTGGTTATGCCGCACACCGACCCCGAGCTCGTCGCCTGGCCGCGACGCGCAGCGTACCGACGCTGCCCGGCGCTGCGACGCCGAGCGAGGTGCTGGCCGCTTGGCGCGCCGGTGCGGCCGCGATCAAGGTCTTCCCCGCATCCGTTGTCGGGCCGGCCTTCGTGCGCGAGTGTCGCGGGCCGTTCCCGGACATCCCGCTCGTCCCGAGCGGAGGGGTGACTGCGGAGACCGCCGGCGACTTCATCGCGGCAGGAGCCGTGGCCGTCGGCGTCGGGAGCTGGCTGGTGGGCGACGCGGAGCCGGCCGGCGTGACGGCGCGGGCGCGGCAGATCGTGGGCGCGGTCGCCGCGGCCCGGGCCGGGACGGCGAGATGACCCGACCGCCAGGCCCGGGGGCCCCGACGCCTTCTCTGAAGCTCGATCAGTCGCCCTTCGGCGTGGAGTCGATCGCCTCGACGCCCCCCGGTCTGATCGTCGGCGCGACGAACCTGCAACGTCGTGAGGGGGCTCGTGGACCGCGAGATCTGGCGCGATGGGGCATGCTTGCGCGCGATGTCCGACGGATACCGATCGCAGGCCTACCCGATCGACGACCAGCCAACACCCCGCCGAACCACCCTCGGCTGGATCGCGATCATCTTGTTCGCGTTCCTCGCCGCGGTCGGCATCCTGGGCGCGGTCGCGGTGCTGTCGGTCTACGGCTCCCTCACGCGAGATCTCAGGGACCCGTCCGAGCTGACCAAGTACACGCTCCCCGAAGAAACCGTGCTCCTCGACCGGACCGGGGAGATCGAACTCGCCCGCTTCGGCGAGTTCAAGCGCGACGTCGTGACGTTCGACGAGATCCCACCGATCGTCCTGGACGCGACGACCGCCATCGAGGACAAGACCTTCTGGGAGAACGCCGGCTTCGACCCGGTGGCCATCATCGCCGCCGGGCTCGACTCCTTGCGCGGCAACAGTCGTGGCGCGTCGACGATCACCCAGCAGCTCGTCCGGGCAAGGCTTCTCGACGACGATCTCCTGCAGGATCGCAGCCGCACGATCGAGCGAAAGCTCAAGGAGATCATCCAGTCGATCCGCGTCACCCAGCACTTCGGCGCGCAGGGCGACGAGGGCAAGCAGGCGATCATCACGGCCTACCTCAACCAGATCTACTACGGCAACCAGAGCTACGGCGTGAAAGCCGCGGCTCGCTCGTACTTTGGCAAGGAACTCGAGGAGCTGACGCCGGGTGAGGCCGCCGCCCTGGCCGCCCTCCCCCAGTCCCCTTCCAACCACGATCTGGTCCGAAATGCCAATGAACGCTGCGACGTCGAGCCAGAGGACGACGCGCCCTGTCCCGCGGCCGCGAGCCACCTCGTCGTCCCGCCCGACACGGTCATCCTCCAGCGCCGGGACCAGGTCCTCGAGCTCATGGCCGACGATCGCACCCCGATGTCGAAGGACGAGTACAGCGATGCCGAGCTGACCGCGGACATCGGCAAGGAGCTCGAGCTCGCGCCACAGACGACGCCCCGCTGGAGGGCCCCGCACTTCGTCTGGGCGGTCCGCGACGAGCTGACCCTCAAGCTGTGCGGTGAGGACGCCCCCTCGTGCGAGCTGCTCGACAACGGCGGCTTGCGCGTGACGACGACCGTGGACCTCGACCTCCAGAGGATCGCCGAGAAGTGGGTCAAGGGTTCGACCATCGTGCCCCGCCGCGGGAGCCAGACGCGCCGCGAGGCAGCCGCCAAGGCGCTCGGCTTTGACGAGTACGAGCCGTGGATGCGCAACCTCCAGGGCAAGAACGTCGGCAATGGCGCGCTCGTCGCGGTCGACTACCAGACCGGTGAGCTCGTCGCCTACGTCGGATCCGCCGAGTACTACGCAAGCCAGGCCCGCCCGGAGTTCCAGCCCCAGTACGACGTGATCGGGCAGGGCTTCCGGCAGCCCGGTTCGGCGTTCAAGCCGTTCAACTACGCCGTCGGTCTCCACGACGGCACGCTCACTGCCGGCGACATGTTCATGGACGTGGGCACGGACTTCGGCGGCGGGTACACCCCGAACGACGCGGACAACCTCGAGCGCGGTCCCGTCCGCTTGCGCGACGCCCTCCAGTTCTCCCTGAACATCCCCTCGGTCAAGGCCATGGCCGTCAACACCCCGGACCACGTGTTCGCGCGAGCGAAGGACTTCGGGATGACCTTCCAGCGCGAAACGACGGACGCCGGCCTGGCCCTCGCGCTCGGCGTGGCCGAGACGCGGCCGATCGATCTCGTGTCCGCGTACGGCACGCTCGGCAACGGCGGCCGGCGCATCCCGCCGACGACGATCCTGTCGGTCAACGACCGTGCCGGTGACCCCGTGGCGGACCCCTATACCCCGCCGGAGGGCACGCAGGTGGTCAGCCCGCAGGCGGCCTGGATCGTCACGGACATCCTCAACGGCAATACGAACCCAAGCGTGAACCCGTTCTGGGGCGAGTTCGAGATCGAAGGCCCTGGGCGCGACCGCCGACCGGCAACGCTGAAGACGGGCACCAACAACGACGCCAAGGACCTCAATGCCTACGGCTACATCGCGCCGCCCACCGAGGCGGGACGGGAATCCGGCGCCTATGCCCTGGCTGTCGGGGTGTGGAACGGCAACAGTGACAATACGCCCGTCTCGACGCCCGACGACCCGATCTTCTCGATCGAGGTCACGACCTTCGTCTGGCAGGGCTTCCTCCAGGAGGCAAGCGCCGAATGGGAGATCACGGGCTTCGAGCGTCCGGATGGCCTGAACCAGGTGGCGGTCGATCCGTTCACCGGCTTGCTGCCCGCGGCCGGCAGTGAGGGCGTCGAGGAGTGGTTCATCGGAGACAGCGCGCCGGACGCCCGAGTGGAGGACGACACGTGCGGTGAGAGGGTGCTCGCTGTCGCCGGGCACGAGCGCAAGTTCGAAAACTGGCTCGAGGCCGACCGCGACTGGATCTCGCGGGCGGAACGCGGGCCCGGCACGCGCGGCGGGCCTGACAACACGCGGACTGCGTACTTCTACAACAACAGCTTCAACCCGTACGGGCGCACCTGGGGCGTGATCCTCGAAGGCGAAGGCTGCGGCTCCCCCAGCCCATCGCCCTCCTGCTTCATCGTGCCGACGCCAGATCCGAGCGGCGTGGTCCCGTCCTTCGCGATGCCGTCGCCGACCGGGGACGAGGCCGTCGCCCAGCCGTGCCCGACGCCATCCCCGACCGAGAGCCCGTCGGTAGAACCCAGTGCGCCGCCAACAGAACCGCCGGAACCGACACCCTCGCCCGAACCGACGCCAACACCCGAGCCGGAACCGACACCCCCGCCCGAACCGACCCCAACACCTGAGCCGTCGGCCCCTGAAGGGTCGACGGCGCCCGAACCCGCCGCCTCCACACCGCCCTGACGACGCCCTCCCTGCCCGGCCCCGATCCGGTCATCGCGCTCCGGGACGTGACCGTCCGCCGGGCAGGCCGCACGATCCTGGGCCCGCTCGATTGGGTGGTTCGCGACGGGGAACGTTGGGTCGTGCTCGGGCCGAATGGCAGCGGCAAGACGACTTTGCTGTCGGTCGCGTCGATGAATCTGTGGCCGACGACCGGCACGGTCGAGGTCCTCGGTGAGCGCTACGGCCGCACAGATGCGCGCGAGCTCCGACGGCGTGTCGGGTTCGCCGGCTCTGCCATCGAGGCGGCGATGCGCACCGACCTCACACCGGCGACGCTCATCATGACCGCGCGTCACGGCGCGTTCGAGCCGTGGTGGCACGTGTATGACGACGCCGACCGAGACCGTGCACGGCAGCTCGGCGAACGGATGGGGCTCGCGGATCACCTGGAGCAGGCCTTCGGGACGCTGTCGGCCGGCGAACGCCGGCGTACCTCGATCGCCCGGGCGCTCATGCCCGACCCGGACGTGCTCATCCTGGATGAGCCGATGGCCAGCCTCGACCTCGCGGCCCGGGAACGGCTGCTCGCCGACCTCGAGTCGCTGGCCAGGGAGCCACGCTTGCGCGCGATCGTCCTCGTGTCCCATCACCTCGAGGAGATCCCACCGGGGTTCAGCCAGGCGCTCGTGCTGCGCGATGGTCGCGCGCTCGCGGCCGGGCCCAGTGCGTCCGTCCTCCGCGACGATGTCCTGAGCGAGGCGTTCGGGATGCCGCTGCAGGTCGAGGGGCGAGACGGCCGGTGGACGGCCAGGCTGCGTCGCGACCCCTGACCGACCAAAGGGCGACACGCAAATGTCATGAGTCCGGCGCACCATGGCGCCCGTGAGCACGTCCGTTTCCTCCCTCCGGCCCATCGTCCCGGCCCAGCCCGCGACCTCGCGCCTCGATGCGTCCGTCGCGGGCGCGGCCGCCGCGGGCCTCGCGCTCGGGGTGTCGGAGGCGTTCGCAGCCGTATTCCCGGGCGCGACTTCGATGGTCGCGGCGGTGGGCCAGGTCGTCATCGACCTCCAGCCACCCGGCGCCAAGGATCTGGTCGTCGCTCTGTTCGGCACGAACGACAAGCTGGCCCTCGAGGTCGTCGTGGTCCTCGCGTCGCTGGCGTTCGGGGCCGGGCTCGGGAGCCTCGCCGTCCACCGCTTCGCGGTCGCGGCGTCGGGCTTCGCGGCCTTCGGCGTGATCGGGTTCCTGGCGGGGCTCGGCGATCCGCTCGCGAACCCGGCCCTCCTCGCTGGCCAGATCGTCGTCTCCGTAGGGCTTGCCGTGCAGACGCTGTCCTGGCTCCTGGCCCGCGCTCGGACGACATCGTCGACGTCCGCCGGCGTGGACGCGCGGTCCGACCCTGCCCGCCGCTCATTCCTGCTGCGGACCACCGCCGTCGGCATCGGCGCGCTCGTCGTGGGGCTCGGCAGTCGCAGCCTGCTGGACCGTTCGCGGACCGCGCCGATCCCGGCCGCCGAGCTGCCGCCGGCATCAGACCTGGTGGGGCCCCTCGTGGCTGGCACGGACCTGGCGCCGACGACGCCCGGCCTCACGCCGATCGTCGTCCCCACCGGTCAGTTCTACCGCATCGATACCGCCCTGCTCGTCCCGAGCGTCGACGTCGCGACCTGGAGCCTGCGGATCCACGGCCTCGTCGAGCGCGAGACCACACTGACCTGGGACGAGCTGCTGGCCCTGCCGATGTTCGAGCAGTACGTGACGATCGCGTGCGTGAGCAACGAGGTCGGTGGCGGGCTCGTCGGGAACGCCAAGTGGACCGGCGTGCGCTTGCGCGACGTCCTCGACATCGCCGGCGTCTCGGCGTCGGCGAGCCAGCTCGTCGGGCGGTCGGTCGATGGCTTCACCGCCGGCATGCCGACGGCATGGGTCATGGACCCAGCGCGCGAGCCGATGATCGCGGTCCAGATGAATGACCAACCGCTGCCGCCGGCGCACGGATACCCGGCCCGGCTGATCGTCCCGGGCCTGTACGGCTACGTGTCGGCCACGAAATGGCTCGCGGAGCTGGAGCTCACGACCATGGAGGGCTTCGACGCCTACTGGGTGCCGCTCGGCTGGAGCAAGGAGGCGCCGATCCTGACCCAGTCGCGGATCGACACCCCGCGAGGCGGGTCGGTCGCCGCGGGTCGGGTGCCGATCGCCGGCATCGCCTGGGCGCCCGATCGTGGCATCGAGAAGGTCGAGGTCGCGATCGACGGGCAGTGGCACGAGGCGAAGCTCTCGACGCCCATCTCGGATGCGACCTGGGTCCAATGGGTCCTGGCCTGGGACGCCACCCCCGGGTCGCACACGATCAGGGTCCGGGCGACCGACGGGACGGGCGATGTCCAGGCGGAACTGCCGACACCGCCCGCGCCCGATGGCGCCCGCGGCTGGCACACAGTCGGGGTCAGCGTCTCCTGACGAGCCCGGGACCGTGCAGCCGGCATGGGCCGGAATCGGTATAGAGTCCAGATATGCCGCGACGCCGCTACATCTTCGATCCGCCCGAGCGCTTCGTCGCCGGCACGATCGGCGATCCGGGCAACCGGACGTTCTTCATCCAGGCCCGCGACGGTGGCCGGGTCGTGTCGGTCGCGCTGGAGAAGGTCCAGGTCGCGGTGCTCGCCGAACGACTCGGCGATCTCCTGGGCGAGCTCGATCGGCGCGGCGTGCCGCACCGCGTCCCGGATGAGACGCTCCCGGAGCTAGGCGCCGACGTCGACGTCGACGTCGACGATGCCGCATCGTCTCTTGATGAACCGCTCGTCGAGGCCTTCCGCGCGGGCTCGCTGACCCTCGGCTGGGATCCTGACGCCGAGCGGGTGCTCCTGGAGGCGCGCGCCCAGGACGAGGACGGTGAGGCGATCGATCCCGACGAGGACGACGACGAGGATGAGGACGGGCCGGACCTGCTGCGGGTGCGCCTGACCGCCGAGGCGGCCCGGTCATTCGTGGCACGGGCCGCGCGGGTCGTCGCGGGTGGCCGGCCCCCGTGTCCGCTCTGCGGCGCGCCGCTCGACCCGCGTGGCCACATCTGCCCGCGCCGGAACGGGCATTACGTCAATTAGCCGAACCGAGGGCGCCGGCGGTCCGGATCGCGCCGGCACCCTGGAGATCCTGCGCGATGGCGCCATCACGGTCGTGGGCCGCGTCATCGGCTCGAGCAACAACGCCTTGCTCGTGACGGTAGCCTGCCCCGAACCTGGCCCACTCGAGGCCCTCGCCGCGATCTACAAGCCCACGGCGGGCGAGCGCCCACTCGACGACTTCCCCGATGGGACCCTGACCCGACGCGAGGTCGCCGCCTGGCACGTGTCGGAGTCGAGCGGCTGGGACATCGTCCCGCCGACCGTGCTTCGTGACGGACCGTTCGGCGAGGGCATGGTCCAGGCCCACGTGGAGGCTGATCCGGCGGTCGATGTCGTCGAGCTGATCACGTCGGCCGACCCTCGGCTGCGGCGGATGGCCGTGCTCGATGCCGCGATCAACAACACCGACCGCAAGGGCGGGCATATCCTGCCGGTCGACGGCGGCCGGCACATCCACGGCGTGGATCACGGCGTGTGCTTCTCGCCCGTCCCGAAGCTCCGTACGGTGCTGTGGGCATGGCGCGGCCAGGAGTTGGCGCCGGATGAGCTCCTGGGGCTCCAGCGCATCCGCGACGGGCTCGACGGGGAGCTCGGGGTCACGTTGCGTACGCTCCTCGGACGCGCGGATGCGCGGGCGACGATCCGTCGAGTGGATACGCTGCTGGGGAGCAGACGATTCCCGCTCCCCTCGCCGACCTGGCCGGCGATCCCGTGGCCGCCGTTCTGACCCGGGAGCGCCGACGGAGCGATCCCTTAGACGGACCTTGCGGCCTTGACCACCTGCGTGTTCGCGAACACGTCGTGCCAGCCCTGCTTGGTCGGGCTCTTCGCGGTGGTGTAGAGCAGGTAGATGATCCAGCCCAAGGCCGCGAGCGACAGTACGAGACCGA
>CAZFXH010000162.1:0-8070 GCA_964522905.1 uncultured Anaerolineaceae bacterium | reverse complement strand
CCGCCGTCCCGGTCCCAGTGCCGCCGGCTGTGCCCGTCGATCCGCCGCCGGTGGCGCCGCCGAGCAGTCCGCCCAGCAACCCACCGAGGTCGGGCAGCCCGCCCTGGCCGCCGGCGCTGTCGAGGCCGCCCGCGGGCGACGACCCGTCCGGGGTGAGCATGTCGATGATCTGCGGCAGGAACATGGCCAGCAACGGCAGGAGTGAGCGGATGTCGATGCCGGACCCCGCCGACAGCTGCTGCACGGTTTCGGGTCCGAGCGCCTGACCGAGTCGCTGCGGATCGACCGAGCGGTTCGGCCCGGTCGAGACCCAGGAGTCGACCTCGTCGGACAGCCCGCCTTCGCGGAGCCTGCCGACCAGGCCGTCCAGGCCACCGGTCCGCTCGATCGCGCCGGTGAGACCGAACAGCGCCGCCGGATCCGCCGCCGCAGCCACCTCGGGGCCCGCGGGAGTGCCGACAGGGCCCGCGGGAGTGCCGACATCGCCGGCGCCGCCCAGGCTCGTGGACCGCTTCGAAAGGTCGTCCATGGAGATCCTCCAGCCATCCTTGGCGAAACGTGCTGCCTGGGGGGCGTCGATGGTACGCCGGCGGCAACGGTCGTGTGGGTGGCGGCGTCAGCCCATGTCCGGCAACGGGTCGATCGGACCGGTCGGCGCGTCGGCTGCGGGCACGTCCGGTGCCGCCTCGCCCCTGGGCAGTTCCCATCCCCATGTCTTGAGGCGTCGAAGGAGCCGTCGACCGGTCAGGTCCAGGTGGATCGGCGTGACGGCGATGCGCCGGTTGATGACGGCGTGATAGTCGGTTCCGGGCACGGCCAGACCGGACGGTGGCGGGCCGCCGATCCAGAAATAGGGGATGCCGCGCGGATCGCGTCGCTCGACCAGTTGATCGGAGTAGACGCGCCTGCCCAGGCGAGTGACCTCGATGCCCCCGGACTCCTCGAGGGTGGCGGCCGGGACGTTGACGTTGATGAGCTCGCCGCGCGACAGGCCCTCGGTGAGGATGTTGCGCGCCACCACCGCGGCGGCGTATCCGGCGAGCGCGAAATCGGGGTGCTCGTAGTACTCCTGCGAGATCGCGAAGGCCGGGCAATTGTTGATCACGGCCTCCATCGCGGCACTGACCGTGCCCGAATACGTGATGTCGTCGCCGAGGTTCGCGCCGTAGTTGATCCCAGCGGCGACGAGATCGAAGCCGTGCTCGAAGTAGCCCAGGAACGCGAGGCTGACCGCATCGGTCGGCGAGCCGTCCACCGAATACGCGGGCGAGCCGTCGGCCAGGATCCGCTCGCGTACGCGCAGCGGCCGCATCAGCGTCTTCTGGTGGCCGACCGCGCTCTGGTTCGTGTCGGGGGCGACCACGGTCACGTCGCCGATGGGCTCGAGCGCCTGCTTGAGCGCGAGCAGGCCGCGCGACTCGACGCCGTCGTCGTTGGTGACGAGGATGCGCGGCCGGCTGGTGTACGACGGGACCGGGCGCGACGGCGTTCGCAGCGCTCTTGGTCCGCCGCGGGCCGTCCCGCCCGCGAGCGGCTCACCCTGCTCCAGGTCGACGTCGCGTCGCTCGGAACGGGCGCGCTCGCGGGTCATGTCCGGGACTTCGGCCTTGGGGGCCCTGGCGTCTTCAGACTTGTCCTTCCCTGCCCGACGCCCCTTTCCCTCGCTCACGGGTCGACGACATCCGTGGCCTGCCCGGGCACGGGTTCGCGCGGGACCCGAACGGGTCGGCCCTCTCGCTCGCTGAGCCGTTTCGCGGCACGGCCGGTGACGGACCGGTCGCCCGAGGTTCGATGAAGGAAATGGAAGAAGAACGCCGAGGCCACGGCCGCGATCGGGATCCCGAAGATGGCGCCCGGGATGCCGGCGATCTTGAACCCGATCAGCACGGATCCGAGGACCACGATCGGGTGGATCCCCACGGCTCCCTGCATGATCCTGGGCTGGAGCGCGTTCATCACGATCACCCATCCGATGCCCATGATCAACAGAGTGGGCGCCAGGGCGTCGGGCCGGAAGATCAGCGCAGCGATGACGGGCGGCGCCCACGCCAGGAAGGGCCCGAAGAACGGGATGGCCATCAACACGCCCGCGGTCGTGGAGGTCAGGGTCTCGAGCGGCAGGCCGAGGAGCAGGCTCGTTGCCATCGCGACCGCGAAATAGACGATGCCCATCAGCGCCTGACCGCGCAGGAACCCGCCGAACGACCGGGCGACCGAGGTCTGGAGCAGCCGCGCCTCCTCCGCGTAGCTCGGCGGGACGAGCCGGAAGATGAACGCCAGGATCGCGTCGCGATCGATGACCATGTAGATCGAGAGGATGAACACGATGAGCATCGTCCCGATGGCCCCGACGCTGGCCACCGCGATCGACTGGAGCGGGACGATCAACTGGGCGGCGATCACGTCGAGGTTGTCGAGGATCGCCAGCGCCTGCGCCGCCAGATCGATCTGTCCCAGCCCGATGCCGGTCAACCAGCTCTGCATCGGCGCGACGATCGTGCCGATGTCCCCGCGGATCTCCGGGAGCGAGGCGATGAACTGCGAGATCGAGTTCGACAACGCCTGGGCGACTACCAGGATGATCACGACGAGGATCACGACGATCGCGCTGTAGACGAGCACCGTGGCGAGCACTCGCGGCAAGCGCGGGATGAGCGCCACGATCCGGGTGACGATCGGGCTGATGATGAAGGCGAGCAACCAGGCGAGGAAGAACGTCAGGAGGATGTCGCCGAAGAAGCCGATCGCGGCCGCTGCCATGCTGACCGCGGCGAAGAACAGGACGATCGTTCCCAGCACGAGGATCGCCGTGACGAGGCGGCGTTCGCGGCTCCCTGGCCCGAGGGCGTTGATCATGGCCGGCCGCTAACGGATCCCCATCCGCTCGCGGACCTCATCCATCGTCGCCTCGGCGATCGGGCGCGCTCGCTCTGCACCGTCGTCGAGGATCCGCCGGGTCCGGGCGGGATCGGCCATCAGCTCGGCATAGCGTTCGCGAGCCTCGGCGTAGTGGCCGATGATCCGCTCGGCGAGGAGTCGCTTCGTGTCGACGCAGCCCGTGCGGGCGGTTCGCTCGCCCGCCCAGATGTCCTCGTAGTCGTCACCGAAGAACCGGTGGAGCTGGCACACGTTACAGACCTCCGGGCGCCCAGGATCGGTCCGCAGGATCCGCTTCGTGTCGGTGACCATGCTCATGACCTGCCGGGTGACGACCTCGGGTGGCGCGAGGATGTCGATGGTGTTGCCCAGGGACTTGCCCATCTTGCGGACCCCGTCGGTGCCCAGGACGATGGGCGACTCCGTGAAGACCGCCTGGGGTTCCGGGAACGTGTCCCCGTACTGCGTGTTGAACCGGCGCACGATCTCCCGCGACAACTCCAGGTGCGCCGCCTGGTCCTTGCCGACCGGCACCATCGACGCCTTGTAGAGCACGATGTCGGCCGCCTGCAGCACCGGATAGCTGAGCAACCCGTGATTGACGTCGTCGGGCTGCTGCTGCTTCTTCTCCTTGTACGTCGGGGTCCGCTCCAGCCAGCTGACCGGCGTCACGGTCATCAGCAGCCAGGCGAGCTCTGTTGCCTCGGGCCGCTGACTCTGGACGAAGAGGATGCAGCGCTCAGGATCGACCCCGAGCGCGATCAGGGACGCCCCCATCTCGAGTGTCCTCGTCCGCAGGGTGTCCGGGTCGTGGAGGCTCGTGAGGGCGTGGTAGTCGACGATGCAATAGATCGCCTCGTACTCCCACAGGAGCTTCACGTAGTTGCGGATCGCGCCCAGGTCGTTGCCCAGATGTGGTGCGCCTGACGGCTGGATCCCGGAGAAGATCCGCGGTCGAGGCGAGGGCGCGGCGACCGGCGCGGGTGCTGGGGCGATCTCGGTCGTCATGAGCGAGCCGAGTGTAGCCGACGACCCTTCGCCCGAGATGCCACCACCCGTCGGCTACCATGCCCGCGATGACCGGCCCATCACGAGCTTCCGCCGAGCCTGCCGAGCCCCTGTCCGTCGCCATGCTCGGCGCGGGCACGGTGGGTCGCGCCGTCGCCGAGTGGCTGCTGGGCGAGCATGACCGCATGGTCACCGCGGACGGAGCCGCGATCACCCTCGTCGGAGTCGCCGTCCGGGATCTCGACCGCGCGCGGGCAGCCGGCATTCGCGCGGACCTGCTGACCGACGCGCCCGCGCACCTCGTAGCCGACCCGCAGAACGACGTCATCATCGAGGTGATGGGCGGTGACGAGCCGGCACGGACGCTGATCCTGGCCGCTCTGCGAGCCGGCAAGGGCGTCGTCACGGCGAACAAGCACGTGATCGCCCACCACGGCCCCGACCTCGAGGCGGCGGCCCGGCTGACTGGCGCCGCACTCCGGTTCGAAGCCGCGGTCGCCGGCGGCATCCCGATCCTTGGACCGCTGGCCGCCGACCTGGCCGCCAACGACGTCCAGCGCGTCCGCGGCATCGTCAACGGCACCACCAACTACATCCTGACCGACATGGCTGTGGACGGCCGGCCGTACGACGAGGTCCTCGAGGATGCCAAGGAGCTCGGCTACGCGGAGGCCGACCCGACCGGTGATGTCGAGGGCGACGACGCGGTCAACAAGGTCGTGATCCTTGCCCGCCTGGCCTTCGGACGTTGGCTGGTTCCCACCACGGTCGGACGGCGGCCGCCGACGGCGCGGGGGGACGGCAGGCCCGGCATCACGGGCGTGACCGACCAGGAGATCGAGGGAGCTGCGGCGCTCGGATTGACGATCAAGCTGCTCGCGACCGCGACGCGCCGCGACGATGCCATCGAGGCGTCCGTGGTCCCCACCGCGGTACCGGCGGACAGTCCGTTCGGCTGGACCGACGGCGTCACGAACCGCATCGAGATCGACGCCGAGCCGCTCGGCACCGTCGGGCTTTCCGGACCCGGCGCGGGCGGACCCGCGACCAGCAGCGCCGTCCTGGGGGACCTGCTGGCGATCGCCCGGGGGTTCGGCTCGACATGGGCGGGGCTGCCGGCGGCGACGGGACCCGCCGTCGCGGCCGCCGACCCGTTCGACGGACGGCGCCACTGGTATGCCTTCCTGCCCGCGGTGAAACGAGGACCGCTTCCCACTGCGCTCGACGAGGCCGCCGCCGTCGGGTTCGAGGACGGCACGGCCATCCGCAGCGAGGTCGTGACGCTGGCCGAGGCCAAGGCGGCCTTCGCGGCCATCCTGCCCGACGGCGTCGACGTGACGCTTTACCCCGTCGATGACTGAGCCGGTGATGACCGGAGCGATGGTCCGGCCGCGCCTGATGGATCGCTACCGCCGGTTCCTCCCGGTGACCGACGCCACGCCTTCCCTGACCCTCGGCGAGGGGGCGACCCCGCTCGTCCATGCCGAGCGTCTCGGGGCGGCCATCGGCGCCCCGAACCTGTACCTCAAGGTCGAGGGCCAGAACCCGACCGGGTCGTTCAAGGACCGTGGGATGGTGCTGGCCGTGGCGAAGGCCCTGGAAGCGGGGGCGACGGCGGTCGTGTGCGCATCGACCGGCAACACGTCGGCGTCGGCCGCCGCGTATGGCGCCCACGCCGGCCTCGACGTCGTCGTGATCCTGCCCAAGGGACAGATCGCCCTGGGCAAGCTCGTGGCGGCCCTCATCGCCGGCGCCCGGGTCGTGGCCATCGAGGGCAACTTCGACCAGGCGCTCCACATCGTCCGGGGGCTGGCGGAGCAGGACGAGCACCCGGTCACGCTGGTCAACTCGGTGAACCCGTTCCGCCTCGAGGGCCAGAAGACGGCCGCGTTCGAGGTCTGCGACGATCTCGGGCGCGCGCCCGACATCCTGGCGATCCCCGTGGGCAATGCCGGCAACATCAGCGCGTACTGGGCCGGTTTCCGCGAGTACGCCGATGCTGGCTTCGCGACTTCCACGCCCGCGATGTGGGGCTTCCAGGCCGCCGGCGCCGCCCCGCTCGTCCACGGCCGGCGGGTCGAACGGCCCGAGACCATCGCCACTGCGATCCGGATCGGCGATCCCGCATCGTGGGAGAAGGCTGTGGCCGCGCGCGACGAGAGCGGCGGTCGCATCGAGGCGGTGACGGACGACGAGATCCTCGCCGCCTACCGGGATCTCGCACGGATGGAAGGGGTGTTCTGCGAGCCCGCCTCTGCCGCCACCGTCGCCGGGATCCGCAAGATGGCAGGGTCGGGCCGCCTGGACCCGGACGCCACGGTCGTCGCGGTCCTGACCGGCCACGGCCTCAAGGACCCCAGGACCGCGCAGGGCGAGGCCTCGGGTGTGATCGAGGCCGCGCCGACGCTGGGGGCGGTGGCCGTGGCACTCGGATGGAGCTGACACGATGAGCCAGCACTGGCTGGCCGAGCTCGATGGACGCCGGATCACGGTGGAGGTCCCGGCGTCCTCGGCAAATCTCGGGGCGGGCTACGACTGCCTCGGCGTGGCGCTGGAGCTGACGAACCGGGTCGAGCTCGAGGTTCGCGGCTGGAGCCGCGGGGAGATCGAGCTGACGGTCGACGGCGAGGGCGTCGGCGAGTTGACCGACGACCGCGAGAACCGCTTCGTCCAGGGCCTCGAGGCGGCGCTCGCCGCCGGGCGCGGCGACTTGCCCGATGGCGTGGGCTGGCGGATCACCATGCAGAATCGGATCCCGCTGTCGCGCGGTCTGGGTTCGTCGGCCGCCGCGACCGTCGCCGGCGTCGTGGCCGGAAACGCCCTGATGGGGGGACCGCTGGATACCGACGCTCAGCTACGGATCGCCACGGAGGTCGAAGGGCACCCCGACAATGCCGCCGCGGCGCTGCTCGGCGGGTTCGTCGTGTCCGCCTCGACGCGGGATGGCGTAGAGGCCATCCGCTTCGATGTCCCGCGCGAGCTGCGCGCGGTCCTGTTCATCCCCGAGCTGCGGCTGTCCACCGCCGCGATGCGCCGTGCGCTGCCAAAGAACGTACCGCTGGCAGACGCGGTCGCGAACCTCGGGGCCGTGGGCGTCGGGGTGGCCGGCCTCGCGGCGGGCCGGACGGACCTGCTGGCGCGCATGACCGTGGATCGCCTGCACGAGCCCTACCGGGCGAAGATCTATCCACAGCTGCCACAGCTCGTGAACGCCGCCCGCGAGGCGGGCGCCCTCGGGGCGTGCCTGTCGGGTGCCGGCTCGACGATCCTCGCGTTCGTCGAGTCGATGACGGGCATCTCGAGGGTCGAGGGCGCGCTCGCGGCCGCCGCCGCGGATACCGACCTCGAAGGCCGGATCCTCGTGGTCGAACCCCGGAATGCCGGGGCCAGGGTGGTGTCGACGAACTGACCTCCGGTAGCTAGGCACTGTTACCTGTAGCTAGGCACTGTTACCTATTGACCCGGCGCCTCCCTGACGTCGAACCTCGCACCGTCAACGCTGCCAACGGCATCGCGGGCATCACCACAGTGAAGGGGGTCGAAATACTGTGGGCTGCACAGGCTGTGCGCATCGCACGCCCTCGCCCTTCGGGCGCTCCGTCCGACTGACCGTGACGCGGACTGATTCGGTTCGCTGCTGCGCCGGCTAGCGACAATGCGAACGCTTCGCGTCGGTCTCGACAGGGTCGCCGCCGCTGTCCTGCTGCTCGGCTACGGAGGATGGCTGGGTGCAGTCGGAAGCGATGCGGTTCGCAACCCCAACTTCCGAGCGGATGCCTGGCTGGGCTCGCTGCTGATCAGCCTTCAGGCGGCGCCCTGCATCGTCCTTGGGATCGTCGTGGGCGCTGACGCGCTCATGGCGGGCCGATCCAGGTTCTTCCGCTTGCTGGCGGAAATCGCGATCTTCGCGGGAGTGTTTGTGGTCCTGTCCTTTGGCGTCGTCCTCGCCATCGTCGACATCGGCCTGGCTCTCCCCTCATTGGCCGTCGGTGTGCTGTTGATCGGCACATTGGTGTGGGGTCGGCTCCCGCGATCGAGGAGGAGGTAATCGGTGGCAAGGTTGGCCGACGACATCGGTTTGGGCTCGCGCTCGGCGTCAACGCCGGAGGGCGTGGAGGCGATCCGCTTCGACGTCCCGCGGGAGCTGCGCGCGGTCCTGTTCATCCCGGAGCTCCGGCTGTCGAC